>DATKFK010001052.1:0-9965 GCA_035544375.1 Thermoanaerobaculia bacterium | reverse complement strand
AAGGGTCGCGACCGTGGTGTTGCGGAAATCCTGGCCCATGCCGGAGGCGCTGTCGTCGACCTCGTGGCGGGTGGCGAACAGGCGGTTGCCCTTGTGCCCAAAGGCCCAGGTCTGTTTGCGCAGGCTCTCGAAGAAGAGCACCAGGAACCGCCCCCTGGTGTGCTCGAGCTTCTCGGCACCGAGCGGCAGGCCGTCGGGGCCGATCCAGATCGAGAGCCGGCTCTCGGCGGTCTTGACGTGCTTGCGGGCCTCGGCAGACAGGCGAGGCGGCAGCGTCAGGACCAGCAGCCGGGCGGGTTTGTCCATGTAGACGCCTGCCTGGACCTCGACCACGTGGGCCAGCGACAGGTCCTGGATGAGCGCCGCCGCACAGTCCAGGTCGCCGGATACCTCGTTGAAGCTCAATGCCTGGAGCGCGTTGTGGACGGGGGTGTGCTTGGCGGGATCGAGGGTCTGCTCGCGCAACTCCAGGAGCGCCTGGCGCGCGCTGGCGTGCGCCAGGCCGACCCTGATCCCCAGGGGACCATCCTCGATCTCCACCGTGGCGCGGGACGCGTCGGTCCAGTGCTCCTCGGTGCTCTGGCGCGACAGCCGCAGCTCGAGCGAGCCCTGGACCGGGTCGGTGGCCGGAAATCGGGCGAGCATTGCCGCGAGCTCGCCGAATTCCGCCGGGCGGCCCGCGGCGGCCGCCGCCTTGGGGGCAGGCGCTTCGCCGGACAGGCTGGCGGGCAGTGCGATGGGCAGCACGACCAGCCCGAGCAGCAGCCAGAGCCCACGGGTCCGCGGGTTCACGGTCATCGGCCAGCGCTCGCGGGGTGCATTTTTCCTGCTGGTGCTCATCGCTTCCGGTCGAGGCGCTCCTGCCCCGAACGCCCCTGCCGCCGGCCCCGGTCGGGCCCCGGCGGAGCGCTCAGCGGCGCAGACTATCACCCGGCGGCATCCGGGAATGCCGGCCGAGGTGGTACCGTTGCTACGTTTGGCCCAACGGCAAGTTGCTGCGGACGCCGTACTCGACGCAAAGAAGGTGACGCCGCCGCTCCGGGGGTAGAATAGTGTCCCGACGAGAGATCAGGAGGTTTCGAGATGCCCTATAGTCCGTTGCTGGTCAAGCCAATGCGCGAAGAGCTGACGCAGGTCGGGGTCAAGGAGCTGTTGACCGCCGCTGACGTCGACGCCTTCATGAACGAGAAACATGGCACCGCGATGCTGGTGGTGAACTCGGTGTGCGGGTGCGCCGCGGGGATGGCCCGCCCGGGTATCCGCCTGGCGCTGCAGCACGCGCGCCGGCCGGACCGGATCGCCAGCGTCTTCGCCGGCCAGGACCTCGAAGCCACGGCGCGGGCCCGCGGCTACTTCCCCGACATCCCGCCGAGCAGCCCGTCGATCGCCTTCATCAAGGACGGCGAGCTGATGTACTTCATGCCGCGGCACCGCATCGAGGGGCGCGACGCCAACATGGTGGCCCGCGACCTGGTGAGCGTCTTCGAGGAGCATTGCGCGCCCGAGGCTGCTGCCGTGTCTCCGGCGCCGGGAGCGGTCGCCGCCGCCCATTGATGCCCGGGCGCACGGCTGGTCCGGTTGACCCTTGGCTCCGCTTGGCTCGGTCGGGTTCTGCCTGGCTCGACTCGCTCAAGCCCGACTGGCTCAAGCCCGACTGGCTCAAGCTCGACTGGCTCAAGCTCGACTGGCTCTAACTGGCTCTAATTGACGCCTGAGCTCCTGGCCCCCATGGGAACCTTCCATCGCAACAAGAGCCCCTTGCACGGGATCACGGTGGTGGTGGACACCACCGGACCGGAGGTTTTCGTCGGCCGCTGCGACGACGAGGACGAGCGCGGCATCGTGCTCGACGACGTCGACGTCCATCGGGAGGGCGAGGGCGGCCGCTCCAAGCAGCAGTACGTCGAGCGCGCCGCCCGGCTCGGCATCTGGAAGAAGCACGACCGGTTGTTCATCCCGCGCGAACGCGTGGCTTCGGTGCGACGGCTCGGCGAGGTCTAGGGGCAGGATGGTTGCCGCGGCACCCGCTGGGCAAGCGATGGGGCCTAGGAAAGATGGGGCCTAGGAAAGAGGAGGAATAGATTCCCATGGCGACGCTGGAACGGCTGGACGATGCGCCGGACTCCGCCGCGGACCTCGACCCGGTGGCGGAGGAGGTCCTCGCGGCGGCGCTGGCGCAGACTGCCCAGGCCCGGCCGGGGCGGGCCGCGCGCCCCAAGATCCGAGAGTTCGAGGCCATCGTCGAGGAGGCCATCCGCGAGACTCCCGACACCACGACCCTGGTGTTCTTCACCGGCAGCGAGCGGATGGAGTACGAGGCCGGCCAGTTCCTGACCATCCGGCCCCACCAGTTCCCGGCCCTGGACCGTTTCGTCAAGTTCTTCGAGGATGTCAAGGGCAAGCGGGAACCGGCGCGGGCGTACTCGATGTGCTCGGCGCCGCACGACCGCCGCCTGGCGGTGACGATCAAGGAGGAGCTCTACATCTCCGGCGCCACCAAGTACCCGCCCCTGATGTCGCCGTTCCTGACCTACCGGGTGCCTCCCGGCACGCGCATGGTGCTCACCGGCTTCGGCGGTCCCTACGTGCTGCCGCCCGACATCGAGTCACGCACCGACCTCGTGATCCACATCTGCGCCGGCTCCGGCATCGTGCCGAACATGAGCATCATCCGGCATTGCCTGGAAACCGGGATGAAGTTGCGCCACCTCCTCATCTACGGCAACAAGACCTGGGGCGACGTCATCTTCCGGCACCAGTTCGAAGAGCTGGCGGCCCGCCATCCCGGCAAGCTCGAGATCGTGCACGCGCTGAGCCGCGAGCCGGACGCCGCCAAGTACGGTCCGAACGTCCGGGTCGGCAGGATCTCCGAAGCCTTGCTGCGCGAGACCATCCCCGATCCGGCGGCGGCGCACGTCTTCGCCTGCGGTCCGGGCATCGGCAAGTTCGAGCGCCAGGCCGCCCGCGAGAAGGGCGAGGAGCCGCAGCCGCGCTTCCTCGAGACCGCGCTCGCCGGGCTCAAGGCGATCGGCGTGCCGCGGGCGCAGATCCACCACGAGATGTACGGCTGACCCGGCCGGCCGGCCGCGCGCAACGCATCCCTGGCCGGCCGTCCACAGGCGCTGAGGAGGAGCTCCATGAATGGAATCTTTCCGCTGGCCGTCCCGGCCAACGAGCCGGTCCGCGGCTATGCCCCCGGGTCGCCGGAGAAGAGCTCGCTCAAGCGCCGCCTGAGCGAGATGCTGCGCGAGACCATCGACATCCCGGTGATCATCGGCGGCCGCGAGGTGCGCACCGGCGACACCGTCCAGGCGGTGTGTCCGCACGATCACGGCCATGTTCTCGCCACCTTCCACCAGGCGGGCCAAGGCGAGGTCGAGGCGGCCGCCGCCGCCGCCGGCAAAGCCTGGCGGGACTGGTCGGAGACCGCCTGGGACGTGCGCGCGGCGATCCTGCTGCGCGCCGCCGAGCTGCTCGCCGGACCGTGGCGGGACACCGTCAACGCCGCCACCATGCTCAACCAGTCGAAGACCGTGCACCAGGCGGAGATCGACTCGGCGTGTGAGCTGATCGACTTCTGGCGCTTCAACCCCTATTTCATGCGGGTGCTCTACCAGGAGCAGCCGTGGTCGCACCCCGGGGTGTGGAACCGCGTCGACTACCGGCCGCTCGAGGGCTTCGTGTTCGCGGTGACGCCGTTCAACTTCACCTCGATCGGCGGCAACCTGCCGACGGCGCCGGCATTGATGGGCAACACGGTGTTGTGGAAGCCGGCCTCGACCGCGGTGCTGTCGGGCTACTACATCATGAAGGTGTTGCAGGCCGCCGGCATGCCCGACGGCGTGATCAACTTCCTGCCCGGCCGCGCCAACAAGGTGGGCGATCCCGTGCTCGCTCATCCGGACCTCGGCGGCATCCACTTCACCGGCTCGACGCCCGTGTTCCAGGGGATGTGGAAGACGATGGGCGACAACATCGCGCGCTACCGCAGCTACCCCCGGGTGGTGGGCGAGACCGGCGGCAAGAACTTCGTGTTCGTCCATCCTTCGGCGGACCGCGACTCGGTGGTGACGGCGGTGGTGCGCGGCGGCTTCGAATACCAGGGGCAGAAGTGCTCGGCAGGCTCGCGCGTCTACGTGCCGCGCTCGGCCTGGCCGGGCGTGCGCAAGGATCTCGCCGACCAGGTGAGCGGCATCCGCATGGGCTCGCCGGTCGACTTCCGCAACTTCATGGGGGCGGTCATCGACCAGTATGCCTTCGACCGCATCAAGCGCTACATCGACTTCGCCAAGGGCTCGCCCGACGCCGAGATCCTGGCGGGCGGGGCCTGCGACAACTCGCAGGGCTTCTTCATCCAGCCTACGGTGGTCGTGACCACCGATCCGCGCTTCAAGCTGATGACCGAGGAGATCTTCGGTCCGGTGGTGACGGTGTTCGTCTATGACGACGGCGACCTCGACGCGACGATCGACCTCTGCGAGTCGACCAGCCCTTACGCGCTCACCGGCGCCGTTTTCGCCGAGGACCGCGGCGCCGTCGAGATGCTCTGCCGGCGCCTGCGCCACGCCGCCGGCAACTTCTACATCAACGACAAGCCGACCGGCGCCGTGGTGGGCCAGCAGCCGTTCGGCGGCGCCCGCGCCTCCGGCACCAACGACAAGGCAGGCTCGATGGCCAACCTGATGCGCTGGACGTCGCAGCGCTCGATCAAGGAGACGTTCGAGCCCGCCAGGGATTATCGGTATCCTTTCATGGCGGCGGAGTAGCGGTTTCGAGAGAGCCCGACCCGCGATGATCGTCGAGAAGCGCCAGCTGCCGGGGGGAATCACGCTGCTCAACATCGAGGACGTGATCAAGCTCGGCGAGAGCGCGCAGTTCTTCGCCCAGACCCTGGACCGCGCTCTCTCCGAGGACCAGGGGCACGTGATCATCGATTTCAGCCGCATCAACTTCATCGACTCCACCGGGATCGGCGAGCTGGTGGGCTACCTCGGACGCTTCCGCAGCTTCCAGCGTGAGCTGGTGCTGGTGAATCCCACGGAGCGCATCCGCAAGCTGCTGCAGGTCGCCCGCCTGGACAAGCTGTTCCATACCTACGATTCGGTGGACGCGGCGGTCGCCGCGCAATCCGGCGGGAGCTGACGGGCGGCGCCCGGCGGCGTGGACCTGGCGATGGCATGGTGAGCCGGCGGACCGTTCTGGCGTCGTGCGTCATCGCCGGTGCGCTGGCGACGGCCGGGTGGACGTCGGGCTGCGCCGCCGTGGGCCGCTGGCTGCAGGCGCGCAAGGCCCGGCAGTCGCAGTACCGGGTGATCGGCGCGCCGGTCGCCAACGAGATCGTGCGCGATGCGCCGGACGTGTTCATCCTCGACCTGCGCACGCCCGAGGAGTTCCAGGGACCGAAGGGCCACCTGCGCAACGCCCTCAACATCCCGCTCGCCCGCCTCCCGTACCGCCTGCTCGAGATCCGCAGCTACCGCGGCGAGACCTTCCTCGTCTATTGCCAGGGCGACGACTGCGGGCGCGCCGGCATGCGAATCTTGCAGGACAGCGGCTTCGCGGACGCCATCCTCATCGCCGGCGGCATCGACGGCTGGATCCGTGCAGGCTTCACCACCTTCGTCAGGGCGAGCACCCTCAACCCGCCGAACGCAGCGATCAGGACGGTCAAGCATCCGGAGCTGGTGCGCGATCGTCCCAAGCCGATGGACGAGCTGCCGGTGGTGCCGCCGAAGGAGTCCCCCGCCTCGCCGCCGGGCGCGCCGCCGCCGGCCTGACCGATGCGCTTGCCGCCTTGCGGCGAGCCAGCGGATGGGCTAAAAGAGGAGTCCGGCACCCCGGCCCCAGCCCAGGCGCCCCAGGAGCATCGACGATTGCGACGATTTCTTTTGGAGATCCCATGACCGTACAGAGCCCGAGTCCGACCGCCGAGGCGCTTCGCGAGATCAAGGAGTCGCTGGGCGAGCGGATCCTGCTTGACGAAGAGGTGCGTACGCATTTCCGCTCCGACTTCGGCCGCATGGTGGACCGCTTGCCGGGCGCGGTGGCCCGCTGCGCTTCGGCCGAGGACGTCGCAGAGGTGGTCCGCTTCTGCCGTGCCAGGCGCATCCCGATCGCGCCGCAGGGCCAGGCCCACACCCAGAGCGGCCAGGCGACGACCGCGGGCGGTGTCCTCCTCGACACCTCCGCGATGGCGGTCATCCACGAGATCGATGCCGCCAGCGAGACGGCGACCGTCGACTGCGGCGTCCTGTGGCGCGACCTCGTCGCGGCGACCCTGCCGCAGGGGCTGGTGCCGCGGGTGCTCACCAACAACCTTGGGGTCTCGATCGGCGGCACCCTGTCGATGGCCGGCCTCGGCGTCGCCAGCTTCCGCTACGGCGCCCAGGTCGACAACGTCGTCGAGCTGCAGGTGGTGACCGGCGCCGGCGAGATCGTCACCTGCTCGCGGCAGCAGAACCGCGAGCTGTTCGACGTGGTGCGCTGCGGGCTCGGCCAGTTCGGGGTCATCGTGCGCGCCAAGGTCCTGCTGCGGCCCGTCAAGCCGACGGTACGCATGTACTACCTGCTCTACGACGACCTGGCGAAGCTGATGACGGACGTGCAGGCGATCATGCGCCCGGGCACCCCCTGGACCTCCGTCGAGGCCTGGTGCACGCCGTGCGTCCAGGGCATGAGGCACATTGGCGAGGGCCTCGAGCTGGGCGAGGGGATGCAGACCTTCGCCTACTGGCTGTATCCGCTGCACCTGACGGTGGATCTCGATGCCGGCGAGACCGTGGACGACCAGGCGCTGCTCGCCGGTCTCCACCCGTACCGGGTCGTCCATACCGAGGACTTCAGCCAGCACGAGTTCTGCAACCGCATGGACCCGGTGTTCGAGCTATGGCGGCGCAGCGGCTACTGGGACATGCCGCACCCCTGGATGGAGACCATCCTGCCCTGGGACACGGCGCGCGAGTACATCGAGCAGGTGCTGGCCGCCACGCCGCCGCAGGCGCTCGGCCCGGGAGGGCACATCCTGCTCTGGCCGGCCTACGCCCCGACCTCGGAGGCGCCGCTGTTCATGCATCCGCCCGGCGAGTTCGTGATGGGGTGGGGGATCCTGCCGGCGGTGCCCCGCGCCTTCTTGCAGCGCGGCCTCGCCCAGCTCGACATGGCGAGCGAGATGTCGATCCTGTACGGAGGCAAGCGCTACCTGTCGGGCTACATCACCTTCGACACCGTCGAGAAGTGGGCGCAGCACTTCGGCGACCAGTGGCCGCGCATCCTGGCGGCGAAGCGGCAATACGATCCCGACGGCATCATGGCCCCGGGATTCATCCTGTACGAGTGAGCCGGGTGCTCCTCCGGGAGCGCCAATCCGATCGACCCGGTCAACAGGACTGATCAACCAGGCCGGTCAACCAGGCGCCAGCCGGAAGGCATGGGCGGCTGCCTCCGCCTCCGCCAGGCGGCGGTACTCGTCCCCCTCGAGCCGCTGGCGCAAGCGGTCGCTGGCCGGCACCACGACCTGCATGGGGTGCCAGACGAACGGCGCGCCGGTCGCGCCGTCGACCACCCTGCCCCGCTCGACGGCGAAGGCGGCGGCGGGCAGCGGCAGCCCGGCGAGGGCCGGCTCGAGGGCGCGGAACACCCCTTCGTCTGCCGGCAGGAGGAAGCGGCTGGTGCGCCGGCCCTGGGCGGCGGTGTGATAGTGCGCCGGCACCCATAGCACCCCGTCGAGCTGCATCCGTTCGCAGGCGACGACGAGCAGCGCGATGACGTCGCGCAGGGCGCCCAGGCCGGGATGCTCCTGGCCGGGCAGGCGCGGCCGAGCGGGAGTGAACGCCTCGCGCGGGTTCTGCAGCAGCAGCCACTCGATGCGCAGCAGCGCCAGGCCGGGCACTGTCCGGCGGTCGATGCGCAGCCGCAGCTCGGCGAGGAGCGCCCCCGCGTCCGGATCGCCGTGGACGCGCACGGTCTCTCCCCCCGGGTGCTCCAGGTCGAAGGTCACCACCGGATTGGGGAACCCGAGCTGGCGGAGCCGTTCGAGCAGGCCGGCGCGCTCGAGCGTCAGCTCCAGCTGCTGGCGGGAGCAGGTGCCGAGCAGCCGGTTCGGACGCTGCGGGCCGCCGAGGTTGGGCTGAATCTCCTCGAACGAGAGCTCCCAATCGGCCTCGTCCGGCGCCACCCGGCGGCGGCCGGTCCGCCGGCGCCGCTCTCGTTGCCGGTCCGGCGATTGCGGCGCAGCGCCGGGCCGCGGCGGCTCGCCGGCTCGCCCCTCGCCCGCCGCCAGCTGCCGGTAACGTGTCAGCGTCACCTCGGCGGTCGTCGGCGGCTCGATGGCCCGGCCGCCGGGCCGGAGGCTCGAAAGGAAGCGCGCCGTGTAGCGCCAGGCCTCCTGGCCGTAGCCGCCGGCGAGCACGATGACCACCGGCACCGGGCGTTCGCGGCGGCGCGCCAGGTCGATCACCAGCCGGTCCCGCCGCAGCATGCCGGCAGCCGAGATCTGCCAATCGCCGATGGCATCGTCGGCGGCCGGATCGCAGCCGGCGAGGTAGTAGACCAGCTCCGGCCGCGCCGCGGCGAACGCCGGCGGCAGGCGTTCGCCGAGGGTCCCGAGATAGGCGGCGTCGTCGGCGTCCGCGCCCAGCTCGATCGCCGTGGAGGCCACCGCCCGCACTGCGGAGGTGGTGCGATTGTGGATGGAGAAGGTGTGGACGGTCGGGTCGCCGGCAAAGATCGAGCGCGTGCCGTCGTCGTCGTGGAGATCGAGGTCCACGACCAGGATGGTCGCGGTGAAACCCTGGGCCCGCAGGCCGGCGATCGCCACCGCCACGTCGTTGAAGATGCAGAAGCGCTCGCCCTTGGCGGCGAACGCGTGGTGCAGGCCGCCGCCCAGGTTGGCGGCAAGGCGTCCGGAGGCCAGCGCGAGCCGGCTGGCGAGCTGCGTGCCGCCGACCATGGCGCGCTGCCCGGCCATGGCGCGTTCGGCCGCGTACTCGGGCAGCTCCAGGCCAAAGACCTGGAGCAGCGCATCGGAGCGCACCAGCGAGTCGAGGTAGGCGTCGGTATGCACCCGGCGCAGCTCGCGGAAGGGGGCCAGCTCGGCGCGATGGACGGCGCGTGGATCGAGCAGGCCCGCGCCATCCAGGGCCGACAGCACGCGTTCGCCGCGCAGCGAGTCGTTGCCCGGCAGGTCGAGCTGGTAGCGTTCGCTGTAGACCAGGTCGAGGCGGGGTCCCCGCAGCCGGCGGCCCAGCCGCCGCCCTGCCCGGCGCAGGCTCCGCACCAGCGACGTCGAGGACGGGCGCACCGATGGAGCTTACCGCGGCGGCGGACAGCCAGGCGTCAGGCTTGATTGCTCCTGAGGCTGGCGAGCCGGTCGAAGTGGACGTCCTGATGATGGATGAGGTCCAGTCCGTGATGCTCGGCACAGGCGGCGATCAGCAGATCGGCGGCGGGGACCGTGAGGCCCTCGCCGCGTGCCGCGCGAGCGTAGTCTCGGGCCAGCGCCCAGACCTCGGCCGAGGTGGGGACGGTTTCGAGATGCTGTTCGAGGCTGCGCAGCAACCGGCGGTCCGCGGCGCCGCGGACCCCGTTCCACAGCTCGAGCCGCACCTGGTCGCAGAGGACCACCCGGTCGTTGCCCGTCAGGGCGCTGATCCTGGTGCGCATTGCCGGGTCCCCTCCCGTTCGCAGGGTCTCGATCCAGGCGGACGTGTCGACGAGGCACCTCCGGGTCACGCTCACCTGTCCTCCCTCATCCGTCCGAGCTCCTCCTGGGTCATGAATTCGTCGAGGGAGCCGAAGCTTGCCGCCAGCCGTTGCAGGCGACGCCGTCGGTTGAACTCGGAGAGGGCGGTGACCACCGCCTCGCGCTTGGTCCTGGCGCCGGTGTGACGCATCGCTTCGCGAAGCTCGCTTTCTGGAATATCTACGGTCGTTTTCATACGTCTGATGCTAACATGATTGGATTCCGA
>DATKFK010001051.1:0-5821 GCA_035544375.1 Thermoanaerobaculia bacterium | reverse complement strand
GGGCTCGGGCAACGGGTCCGGCAACTTCCGCAACGTCTACATCAACAGCAAGTGGTCGTTCGCGGTCAACGGCCTGTACCAGATCGCTCCCGACCGGCCGTGGGGCTTCAACGTGGCCGGCAACCTCACCGGGCGCCAGGGGTATCCCGACCCCTACTACATCAACGTCAGCGCGGCGAGCACGAGCGTCCCCAACCCGGCCTTCGGCGGCGAGACCGTCCAGATCGGCAAGGCGGACAGCAACCGGCTCGACAACATCATCGACTTCGACGCCCGCATCGAGAAGGAGTTCACTTTCCAGGACTTCGGCCTGACCCTGGGAATCGACTGCTTCAACGTCTTCAACGAGGCGTTCGTCCTGCAGCGCGAGGGGGCCTTCCACGTCGCGTCTGCCCCGGTCCCGAGCAACGCGGGATTCGTCAACGAAGTGCTCAGCCCGCGGGTCTTCCGCTTCGGCGCCAGGTTGTCCTTCAAGTAACTGAAGTATGCGCAGCGCTGTGGCAGCAGCGCTTGACGCTCCTCCCCAGCCGCCGGGACCTCCCGGCGGCGCTTTTCTTTTTTTGTGCACTTACGCGGCGGCGCCGCTGCCTGCCGGCGCGCCGGCGGCGTGGCGCGCCAGGTAGGCACGCACCGAATCCTGGCCGATCGGCGGGCAGACGATGCCGGCCGCGGACAGCCCGGCGGCGGCGTTGCGCGTGTCGAGCTCCCGCCGCAGCCCGTCATCCCCTGACACGTCGCTCGACGCCAGGGCGCGCAGCCGCGCCAGGTTGGGCAGCAAGGCCTCGGGAAGCTTGGCGCGCGCCGCCTCGAGCCACTCCTCGGCCGGGACGACCGCGATCGGCGTTCCCGCCGCCTGCATCCAGCCCGCCAGCTGGTACGACGAGATGGCCTGCGGATTGATCAGGTGGAAGGCCTTGGCCGCCGCGCCGCCGGTGCGCGACAGGCCGGCGATGGCGCCGGCGATGAAGTCGACCGGGGTCAGCACCAGGCCGACGTCGATGTCGGGAGCGGCGCCCAGCTCGATGCAGGCGTCGACCACCCGGCGCAGCGCGTCGTCCGCGTTCCAGATGCCGCTGCGGCTGTGCCAGGAGACCCTGCCGAAACGATAGACGGCGGCCGGCAGGCCGCGCCGGCGGGCCTCCATGACCAGTCTCTCGGCCACCCACTTGGTCTGTGCATAGCCGATGGCGGGCCCGTCGGGATACGGCAGGCCGTCGTCCTCCGCGATCAGCGGCAGGCGCGAGTACTCGGGCGCGAAGAAGACGTCGAGCGTCGAGACGAAATGCAGCGGCTTGATCCGCGACTGGAAGGCCAGCCGCAGGGCCTCCTGCGTGCCGAGCACGTTGGCGGCCTTGAGCACCGAGTATGGATAGGCAGAGTGGACCCAGGCGCCATTGTGATAGATCGCATCGACACCGGCGCCGAGCGCCGCGAACTCGCCGGCCGTGAGGCCGAACAGCGGCTGCGCCAGGTCGCCGAGCTGCACCTCGATCCGCGGCTTCGCGGCGTCGTCCCAGACCTCGTGCGCGACCAGGTTCTGGCGCAGGCGGCCGGCGCCCTCGGCGGCGCTGCCGGCGCGCACCAGGCAGACGACCGTGGCGCGGGTCTGCCGCAACAGCTCGGCAAGCAGGAAGGCGCCCAGGTAGCCGGTGGCGCCGGTGAGCAGCACCCTGGCCGGCTCCATGTTTCCGCGCGGCTGGGCGTCGAGCCGCTCGCCGGCGGTGCCGTCCCGAAGCTCGCGGGCCGCGACCGCCATGGCCGGGCCGGTCCCGGCGCACACCGGCGACGTCGCGCCGGCGCCGAGAGCGGGGCCGACCGCAGGGTCGAGGACGGCCTCGGCGGCGAGGTCCAGCGGCGGCTGGCCCAGGATCGCGGTGAAGGCTGCCGCGTCCGCCGGCGCTCCCGGTCCTCCCGGCCCGCCGGCGCTTTCGGCCAACCTTTCGACGGCGCCGGCGGCGAGCCGCCCGCCGAGGCGCTTGGCCAGCAGCTCGCGCTGCACCGCCGACAGCCCGTCGCGGCGGTTCGACAGCGCGGACCGTGCCCTGGCCACGCTCTCCTGCACGCGGTCCTTGTCGCTCACGGCGCCGCCGCCGGCCCCCGGTGCGGGAATGTGCTCATGACGGCTTCTCGTTCCCGGCGTCACGCTGACCGGCGTGCTCGCCGCGAGGAGCCAGCTTGCGCAGGCGCTTCTCGAGCAGCTCGCGCTTGACCGCCGACAGAGTCTCGCGCCGGCCGGACAGCTCGGCGCGCTGCTGCGCCACCGTCTCGGGCACGCCGGCGCCAGCGCTGGCCCCGCCACCGGCATCGCCGGCATCGCCCTGCGCTGCCCCCGCCGGCCCCGCGCCGGCGGCCGCCCCGGCAACCGCGGCCGCCGCCGTCTCGAGCCTGCCGTTTCCGAGCCGCCGGGCGCGTTCGCCGAGGCGCTCGAAGCTGCCGTCCGGCCGGCGGCGGGCGGTTTCGCCCCAGACGCCGATCGGCGCGGGCAGGCCGCCGGCGAGGACGGTCACCTCGCCGCTATCGCCGCCCCACTCGCAGAGCACCTGCTGGCGCTCGCCGGCGCCGAGCAACGGCAGCTCGTCGATCCTCCCCGCCGGCCGCGCCGCGATTGCGGCGAGCAGCGCCAGCCAGTGGCCGCTCCAGCGCGCGGCGGTTGCACGGTCGAGCCGCACGGTGCTGTAGCCGAGGCCGCCGGCCAGCCGCCCGCCGGTCTCCCACAGGCGCAGCGACAGGTCGACGCTGATGCCCAGGGCGCGTCCCTCCCTGTGTACCACCTCGAGGCGCACGCCGGACAGCTCGACCGCGGGCTGCGGCTGGTTCTGCAGCGTCAGCATGGCGTCGAACAGCGCCTGGCCGCCGAGCCGCCGGTCCGGCCGCAAGGCCTCGACCACGTGAGCGAAGGGCAGGTCCTGGTGGTCGTAGGCCCCCAGGGTGGTTTCCCGCACCCGCTCGAGCAGGTCGCGGAACGGTGGATTGCCGCCGGTCCCGGTGCGCAGCACCAGGGTGTTGACGAAGAAGCCGATCAGGCCTTCGATCTCCTGCCAGTCGCGGTTCGCCACGGGCGTGCCGACGGCCACGTCGTCCTGGCCGGCGAGGCGGTGCAGCAGCGTCTGGAAGGCGGCGAGCAGCACCATGAAGAGGCTCGCTCCCTGGCGCCGGGCGAGGGCGTGCAGCCCGGCGAGGACATCCTCCCCCACGGCCAGGTCGATCTCCCGCGCCGCGAACAGCTGCCCGGCGACCTTGGGCCGGTCGGCGGGCAGGCCGAGCGGCGCCACGCCGGCCAGCTGTCCCTGCCAGTAGCGCAGCTGCTCGTCGAGCACCTCGCCGCTGAGCCATTCCCGCTGCCACAGCGCGAAGTCGGCGTACTGCACCGGCAGCGCGGGAAGGGGCGCCGGCCGGCGGCGCCGGCCGGCCTCGTACAGCGCGGCCAGCTCCTGCAGCATCACCCCCTGCGACCACCCGTCCGACACCAGGTGGTGCAGGTTGAAGAGCAGCAGCCAGTCGCCGGCGCCGAGGCGGACCAGGGCGGAGCGCAGCAGGGGCCCGCGCTCGACGTCGAACGGCCGCTCCCCGTCGTCGTCCATCAGCCGCTCGGTCTCGGCCCGCGCCGCGGCGGGCGGCAACGCCGCGAGGTCGATTCGCGGCAGCGGCGCGAGCCGCGGGGTCCAGGGCTCGATCACCTGCATCGGCCTGCCGCCGGCGGCGACGAAGCGGGTGCGCAGGGCCTCGTGGCGGCGCACGATCGCCCGCAGGCTGGCCGCCAGCGCCGCGACGTCGAGGTCGCCGCGCAGGCGCACCGCCGCCGGCATGCTGTAGGCGCCCCCCTCGAGCTGCTCGATGAACCAGAGGCGCTCCTGCGCGTAGGCGAGCGGCACGGCGCCCCCGTGCGCGCGCCGGCGGATGGGCCGCAGCCGCAGGGCGGCGGTGCCGGCGGCGGCCCCGGCGGCGCCCGCCGCCTCCTGCCCGGCGCGCCGCCCCTGCGCCGCCGCGGCGAGACCGGCGATGGTCGGCGCCTCGAACAGGGTGCGCAGCGGCAGCGCCACCCCGAGCACCGCGCCGGCGCGCGACATCACCTGCGCCACCAGCAGCGAGTGCCCCCCCAGCGCGAAGAAGTCGTCCTCGACGCCGACCTCGTCGAGGTGCAGGACCTGCCGCCAGATGGCGGCGAGCTGCGCCTCGACGCGGGTGCGCGGGGCGATCCTGGCGGCGCCGGTCGGAACCTCGCCGGGGGGCTCCGGCAAGGCGCTCCGGTTCACCTTGCCGTTGGGGAGCCGCGGCAGCTCGGCGAGGGCGACGAAGCGCGCCGGCACCATGGCCTCGGGAAGCGCCGCCTGCAGCCAGGCGCGCAGCTCCGCCGGCGGCGGTTGCGGCAGACCCTCCCGCGCCACGAGGTACGCGACGAGCCGCAGATCTCCCGGCGCCGCCTCGCGCGCCGCCAGCACGGCCGCGGCGACCGCCGGGTGCCGCCCAAGGATGGCCTCGATCTCGCCCAGCTCGATGCGCGAGCCGCGGATTTTCACCTGGTGGTCGATGCGCCCCAGGAAGCCGAGCCGGCCGTCCGGCAGGCGCCGCACCAGGTCGCCGGTGCGGTAGAGGCGCGCGCCGGGGCGCCGGCTGAAGCGGTCGGGCACGAATTTCTCGGCGGTGAGCTCAGGGCGGCCCCAGTAGCCGCGCACCACGCCCTCGCCGGCGATGGCGAGCTCGCCGGGCCAGCCGAGCGCCACCGGCTCGCCCCGCCGGTCGACGACGAAGAGGCCGGTGTTGGCGATCGGGCGGCCGAGGGTGATCGGGCCGCCGGGCCCGACCCGTGCGGTTGCCGACCATACCGTGGTCTCGGTGGGTCCGTACATGTTGAGGAGCGGTCCCGCGAGCGAGCGGCCGAGGTCTGCCGCCAGCGCCGGCGGCAGCGCCTCGCCGCCGAGCAGCAGCCGGCGCAGCCCGGCCAGCGCCGGCGCCGCCGCGGGGTCGAAGCGCAGCGTCGAGGCGAGCGACGGCGTGCACTGCAGGTGGGTGATGGCGTGCGCCAGGATCAGCTCGGGCAGGCTCGCCGCCGCGCCGCCCCCGCCGCTCCCGCCGGCGGCGGCACCGGCGTCGCCCGCGGCGCGTCCGCTCGCCGCGGCGTCCGCGGGCTGCACCACCACCGTGAAGCCGCGGCACAGCGTCCACAGCAGCTCGAGGACCGAGATGTCGAACGAGATGCTGGTCACCGCGAGCCACCGGCCGGGCTCGGTGCCGAGCACCTGGTCCATGCCGGCGAAGAAGTTGACCGCGTTGCGGTGGCCGACCATGACTCCCTTGGGCCGCCCGGTCGAGCCCGAGGTGTAGATCAGGTAGGCCAGCGGATCGGCAAGCGCGAGCGCCGGCAGCTCGCCCGCGGCCTCGGCGGCGATGGCGGCACGCTCGGCGTCGAGCCGCACCAGCGGCGCCGTCTCGGCCACCAGCGGCGCGTGATCCCCGGCCGTCACCACCATTGCCAGCCGCGCGTCCGCGACGATCGTGGCCAGGCGCTGCCGCGGGTAGGCAGGGTCGAGCGGCACGTAGGCGCCGCCGGCGGCGAGGACGGCGAGCAGCGCGACCACCATGTCGAGCGACCGCTCGACGCAGACGCCGGCGCGCTCCTCGGGTCCGAGGCCGCGCCGCCCTAGGTGGCGGGCCAACCGGTTGGCGCGGCGCGCCAGCTCGCCGTAGGTGAGCGCCTCGCCCGCGTGGACCAGGGCCACCGCCGCCGGCGTGCGCGCGGCCTGCGCCGCGAACAGCTCGTGGATGGTGCGTCCGGCCGCGGCGGCCGCGCTGTCGTTGCATTGCACGAGCACCGCCGCGCGTT
>DATKFK010001050.1:0-2380 GCA_035544375.1 Thermoanaerobaculia bacterium | reverse complement strand
CGAGCCGGCCGCTCGCCAGGCGGCCGACCCCGCGCCGGCTCGCCGCGCGCCCAAGGCAGCGCCCGCGTCGTCCATGCCAGCCACGGCGTCCACGGCATCCACTGCACCTGTGGCTCCCATGGCTCCGACATCGCCACCCCGGGCAGGCGAGCGCAGGCCCCCCAAGGCGTCGCCGCGGACCACCGTGCGCGAGACCCCGGCCGCGCCCGCCCAAAGGAAGCGCAAACACACCAAGCGCTGATCCGAGCGGCGGCCGCCGGCCGATGGCCAAGCCAAAGCTGAACTTCGACGAGCTTGCCCGCAGCCTCGGTGCTGAACGACGCGGGCGCGTCAAAACCGGCCCCGGATACTTCGGCGCCACGCAGCTCGCGGCCGAGCTTGCACACCGTCTTCGGATCCCCCCAAACGGTGGGCGGCCGACGGATCCGACTTGGACCGAGCGGCGCATCGTGCCCCTCCGCCCTGGCACGCTCAAGCGCCTCAACGCCGATGCGGACCGTCTCGGCATTGAGCCCATGCAGCTGGCTGCCTTGCTCATCGAGAAGGGTCTTGACAGCGTCGAGCAGACCCCTTCGCGACGCACTTCACCCCGAGCGCAGCGGCGATAGGATCTTGCAGCTCCCCGAGCTCGCGGGCGGTGATCGCCGCGATCGCCGTCGCCTCGGCCCGCCAGGACCGCTACCGTCACCCGGTGGGGAGAGCAAGGAGAGTAAACTGGAGATCCATGGATCGCCCTTCGCTTCACGGCGGCTACTCCACCCGGGAAGTCGCGGCGCTGCTGGGCATGTCCCAGGCGCAGATCCGGGCCTGCGCCCGTGCCGGCTTCGTCGCGCCGCGGGTCGGGCCGCGCGGCGAGCTGCTGTTCTCGTTCCAGGACCTGGTGCTGCTGCGCACCGCCAGGGCCTTGCTCGCCGCCCGCATCCCGCGGCGCCGCATCCGCATCGCGCTCGAGAACCTGCACGCCCAGCTGCCGCAGGGCCAGCCGCTCACCGCCGTACGCATCTCTGCCCAGGGGCATCACGTCGTCGCCCGTGACGGCGGCGAGGCCTGGCATCCCGAGTCGGGGCAGACCCTGCTCGACTTCGACGTTGCCGACCTGGCGCGGGAGGCTGCCGCCCTCGATCCGCGCCGCAGCCCGCAGGCGCCCATGCCGGCGCCGCTGCCGGCGAACGGCGGCTCCCACCAGGAGCGCCCGGGCCGGCCGGCGGCAACGGCAGGCCCCTCGCCGTTCCCGACGGCCGCCTCCCGGGGCGCGCGGCCCACCGCCCCACCCACCGCCACCGCCGCCGACTGCTACGAGCTGGCGGTCGCGCTCGAGGCCGAGGACCCGCCCGCCGCCGAGGCGGCCTACCGCCAGGCGCTCGCTCTCGATCCCGATCTTGCCGATGCCCACCTCAATCTTGGCAGGCTGCTGCACGAGGGCGGCGATCCCGCCACGGCCGAGGCCCACTACCGCGAGGCGCTCGCCATCGATCCCGATGACTCGCTGGCCGCCTACAACCTGGGAGTCGCGCTGCAGGACCAGCGGCGCCCGCGCGAGGCCGCCGACGCCTACGAGCAGGCCCTCGCCCTCGATCCCACTCTCGCCGACGCGCACTTCAACCTGAGCGGCGTCTACGAGCAGCTGGGCGAGAAGGCCGCCGCCTTCCGCCACCTCCGCACCTACCGCGCGCTGACCGGCAACGGCGTCCCGCCAGGCAGCGCCGGCTAGCAATACCGCTCACGGGCCACCGATGCCCCGGCGATCTCCCGCCTCTCCGGCGGCTCCCGCGTCTCGGCCAGGCCGGCGGCGGCAGCCGGCGCCGCTCGCCGGCCTGCGGGTGATCGATGCCTCGCGGGTGCTCGCCGGTCCCTACCTCGCCATGCTGCTCGGCGATCTGGGCGCCGACGTGGTGAAGGTCGAACGTCCGGCCGGCGGCGATCAGACCCGCGGCTGGGGACCGCCGTTCGTGTCCGGGCCGGACGGGCGGCAGGTCAGCGCCTACTTCCTGTCGGCCAACCGCAACAAGCGCTCGCTGGCCCTCGATCTCAAGGCGCCTGCCGGACGCGCCGCCTTCGAGCGGCTGCTGGCCGGCGCCGACGTGCTGGTCGAGAATTTCCTGCCCGCCGAGTGGCGCCGCCTCGGCTTCCGCCGGTCCCGCTTCACCCGCGCCTTCCCCCGCCTGGTGCAGGTCACGGTCACCAGCTATGGCACCAGCGGCCCGGACGCCGACCGTCCGGCCTACGACGTCGTGCTGCAGGCCGAGTCGGGCCTGATGTCGCTGACCGGCACGCCCCAGGGCGAGCCGGTGCGCGTCGGCGTCGCCATCGTCGACGTCCTGGCCGCCCTGTTCGGCCTCTCCGGCACCCTCGCCGCGCTGCGCTTCCGGGACGCCCTGGC
>DATKFK010001049.1:0-2553 GCA_035544375.1 Thermoanaerobaculia bacterium | reverse complement strand
GGCGATCGCGCGCGAGAAGGCCGGTATCCTGCGCCGCGGGCGTCCGGCCCTCTCCTGGGTCGAGGACGGCGAGGCGGCAGGCGCCCTGCGGGAGGTGGCGGCGGGACTGGGCGCGGAGCTGCGCGCCGCCCAGGACGAGGTGACGATCGCGGCGGTTGCGGCGCGCGACTCGCCAGCCGTCTGGGCCGGCCAAAGCGTCACCCTGGTGACGCCGGTGGCGCGGCGCCATCTCGGCGTCGGCCTGCTGGGACGGCACCAGGCAAAGAACCTCGCGCTGGCGGTCCGCGCCGCCGAGCTGCTGGCCGGGCTGGGTTTCCCGGCGCTCGACGACCGGGCTGTGGCAGCCGGCGCCGCGGCCTGCCGCTGGCCGGGCCGCGGTGAGGTGGTGGCTCTCCCTGATGGGCGGCGAGTGCTTCTCGACGCCGCCCACAACGCCGAGGGCGCGGCCGTGCTGGCCGGCTTCCTGGCGGACGCCGAGCGGTCGGCAGGCACGCCGGACCTGCTGTTCGGCGTGCTCGGGGACAAGGACGCGGGCGAGATGCTGGGCGAGCTGGCGCCGCGGGTCCGCGACGTCGTCTTCACCACCGCCCCCAGTCCCCGCGCCCGCGACGCGGCAGAGCTGGCGGCGCTGGCCGAGGCCGCGCGGTTTCGTGGATCGGTGCTGGTGGCGCCGGCGCCGGGGGCCGCGCTGGACCGTGCGCTCGCGCTGGGCGCCGATACCCTGGTGGCCTGCGGCTCTATCTTCCTGGTGGGCGAGCTGCGCCGGCTGCTGCGCGAGCGCTTCGGGGTCCCGGCGCCGGCCGCCGACCTGGCCTGACGCCGGCCGCGAGGACGAGGCCGCGGCAGGCAGAGGCCGAGCGGTCGGAGGGATGGCGGCCAGCAGCCCGAGGCGGCTACTTCTTCTCGGCGGGGCTCTCTTCGCCGGTTGCCGCGCCGGCACCCGCGGCGCCGGATTCGCGGCCGGCGCTCGCAGACTTCTTGGCGGGCGCCTTCTTCGGTGCCGGCGGCGCGGCGGGGGCGGCGCCCTCCGCGGGGGCGGCGGCCGCGTCGGCAGTGTTCGCGGTGTTCGCAGCCGGCGGCGCGGTCTTGCGGGCTGCGGGCGCGGCGGCCTTCTTGGCGGCAGCGGGCGCGGCGGACTTGGCGCCGGCCGCTTTGGCGGCGGCCGGCTTGGCGGTGGCGGCCTCGCCGGCGGCGGCCGGGCTGGCAGCGGCTTTCGGTGCGCCGGCCGCCTGCTTGGGCGGGGCTGGCGGTGGCGCTGCCGGGGGAGTGGACGGCGAGCTGGCGGCCGCGGCGGTGGCGCCTGCCTCGGCAGTGCCGGCCGCTCCGGCGGGCTTCTTGACGGCGCGCTTCGAGCCCTGTGGGCGCTCGGGCTTCTGGGCTTGATGCGACTCCTCGCGCGCGCGGCGCTTCAAGCGCTTGTTCCGGCGTTGGCGCCGGCGCCTCAGCTCTCGGTCTTTCTCTCTCATCGTCCCCTCGCGCGAGATCGCGGCAGCCTCGTTCAGTGGCGTGGAGCTTCGTCCAGCTTCATGCCGCACGAACCGGCAGCTTGCCCCAGCGGCCACCGGATGTCAAGCAAAACACGGCACTGCCGGCACTTGCGGGGCGGCGCTTAGTGCACTGCGTCGTAAATCCCGCATCCCATCCGCCGGCCCTCCGCGCCCCCGGCGGCGTTGCGCCTCCTCGACATAGGTTCGACTATGCCTGCGTCGGCGCGCCTGGCCGGGAACGCGGATGGCTCGGCGGCTGGGACACTGGATTTACGACGCAGTACACCAATGTCCCGCCGCAAGCTCAGCGTGGCGTTCGTCGGCGGCCGCGGCGTGGTCGGGACCTACAGCGGCATCGAGACCTACTACGAGGAGGTGGGCGAGCGCCTGGCGCGGCGTGGCCACCAGGTGACGGCCTACTGCCGGAGCTACTTCACCCCGGACGTCGCGGAGCACCGGGGGATCCGCGTCCGGCGCCTGCCCTGCCTGCGCACCAAGCACCTCGAGACCCTCTCCCACAGCCTGCTCGCCACCCTGGAATGCCTGGGCCGCGGCTACGACATCGTGCAGTACCACGCGGTGGGCTCGGCGCCGCTGGCGATGGTGCCCCGGCTCTTTGGCCAGACCACGGTGGTCTCGGTGCGCGGGCTCGACTGGCAGCGCGGCAAGTGGGGAACCGTGGCGCGCGGCGCGCTCAAGCTCGGCGAATGGGCTTCGGTGCGTTTCCCCACCGCCACCGTGGTGGTGTCGCAAGCGCTACAGCGGCACTATGCCGACGCCCACGGGCGGGCCACCATCTGCATCCCGAACGCGGTGGTGCCGGCGCCGCCGCGGCCAGCCGATCGCATCCGGCGCTTCGGCCTCGAACGCGACGGCTTCCTGCTCTTCGCCGGCCGCCTGTCGCCGGAAAAAGGCGTGCACACGCTGCTCGAGGCGTTGCGCCCGCTGCCGCGACGGCGCCGGCTGGTGGTCGCCGGCGGCAGCAGCTACTCGCCGGGCTACATCGCGGCGCTGCGACGCGACGCCTGGGACGACGTGCTCTTCACCGGCAATGTCGACCACGCCA
>DATKFK010001048.1:0-5325 GCA_035544375.1 Thermoanaerobaculia bacterium | reverse complement strand
CGACGATGTCGGGGCATCGCCTGCGTCGCGGCGCCTGGCATCCGGCCCCGCGGCGCTCGCAACGCGACGCACGGGCTTTTTCAGCAGCCTGCTAGAACCGGTACTCCTTGCCCTGCTCGAGGAAGCTCACGTCCGGGTTGCCCAGGCGTTCGACTTCCTCGTAGATCCGCGGGATGCACGGCGGCTTGAGGTGGTGGAGCAGGACGGGGAGGCGGCGATGCAGCTTGCGCAGCTCGATCTCCAGCGTCCGCGGGGTGAGGTGCAACGAGACGTCCGCGACGTCCTGCAGGGAATTGTCGAAGCTGGTCTCGAGGCAGAGCGCCTTCAGGTTCGGCGTCGAGTTCGCCAACTCCCAAAGGCGCGTCGTCGGGCCGGTGTCGCTCGACCACAGGACCGACGCGCCGTCCTGCTCGATGAGGAAGCCGAAGGTGGGCACCAGGTGGTCCACCGCGATCGGGGTGAAGCTCACGCCGTCGACCACCAGTGGCCGCTCCTTCTCGAGCTCCTGGAAGCGGATCGCCGGCAGCAGGTGGTTGGGCAAGCGCGTGAAATCGGGCCAGGTGTCATTGTTGAACAGATACTTGCGGATGGCGTAGAGCGTCGGCGCGGAAGCGTGCAGGTCGATGGCGCGATCTGCCTTGCCGTAGACGTTCTCGATGAAGAACGGCAGGCAGTTGGTATGGTCGATATGCGAGTGGCTGAGCAGGATCGTATGGACGCCGACCTGCCGTTCGATGGAGAGGGTCTGGGTCAGCGAGCCGGCGTCCAGGGCGATGCTGCCGTTGATCAGCAGGCAGGTCATCCGGCACTCCGGGCTTTCGCCCCCGTACCCCCCTAGGACCTCGATCCGCATATATTGACGAGATCGTATCTCTCTTGCCGCCGCCCAGACAACAAAACGCCATGCTCGACGGGGCGGGGCGCGGATCGCCGCGGCGGCGCGGCCGCGCCGCCGCCCGCCTCCGGGTTGTCGGATGGAGGGCGGCCGGCCGGATCGCGTCAGGGGATCAACTCAGAATCGCGTGCCGATCCAGAAGTCGGTCTTGAGCCCCGTGGTGGTCTTGAAGGTCGTGACCTTGGCGAAGTCCACGTTGGCTTCCAGCCCCAGCAGGTCGAAGTTGAAGCCGGCGCCGTAGGCCGCGATGCCGTCGATCAGCTGATGATTCTTGCCCGAGTAGAACTGGAAGGGAACGTTGTTGAACCAGGCGGCGCCGGTGTCGAAGAAGATCACGCCGCGGATGCCGCCGAAGCCGAGCACCGGCGTCGCCAGCAGGTCGATCAGCGGGAAGCGGAACTCGGCGTTGCCGAAGAACGCGCGGTCGCCGATCAGCGAGCGGAAGTCGACGCCGCGGATGGTGTCGAGGCCGCCCAGGAAGAACGGCGTCGGGCGCTGGCCGCCGGCGATGCCGCCCCACATGCGGAAGGCGAAGTTGCTGCGCAGGGTGAGCGGGAAGTACTTGCGGGCGTCGAGCGTGGCGTTCTCGTAGATCGTGCCGCCGCCGCTGACGCTCGGCCCCCACAGCACGTCCGCCCGGTAGCGCTGGCCGGCCACCGGGCCGTAGTAGGCATTCTGGCTCGAATCGCCGACCAGCCCCACCGTCACCACCGGGAAGTTGTCGCTCGACGGGGCGATGGCGACGACGTTCTGTCCCTGGAGGTTCTGCTCGACGTCGGTGAAGTTGATCTTGCGGATCATGTACCCGGCGCCGATCTCGATCCGGTGATAGAAGGAGAAGGGATACACGATGGTGCCGATGGCGCCGCTCTCCTGGAAGCTCTGCTGCCCGCGGACCAGCCTGCCGGTGACGATGTCCTGCCCGATGTAGAAGGCGCGCTCGTCGAAGAGACGCACGTACCATTGCATCCGGTGGGACAGGTCGGCATAGATCAGGTTGAAGTTCGAGTAGGTCTCGATCGCGGACAAGTCGGCGATGATGCGCTTGTCCCCCAGGTTGTCCGAGAAGGTCAGCAGGATGCGGCCGGTGTAGGTCTGGTTGGTATCGACCCCGGCGTAGGCCTGCGCGTCCTCGAGGAAAAACTTGTAGCCGTGGTACTGCTCGCGGTTCGCCGGATCGATGGTGACCTGGATGTCCGGCTCGAACTTCGCCAGGTCCGTCTCGGCGCCCGAGGGCGCGGCCGCCGCGGCGGCGGCCGCCTGCGGCTTGGCGATGGCATCGTTGCCTCCCGGGCCCGCCACCGGCGCCTGCGGCTGGGCGGCCGCCTCGCCGGCAGCGGGCGCCGCGGCCGGCGGCGCCGGTGACGCCTGGGCGGCGGCCTCGCCGGTGGCGGGCGCCGCGCCGGCGCTGGGCGCCGCTGCCGTCTGCGCCGGCGGCTGCGCGGCAGGCGTGCCGCCCGCGGCCGCCGCGGCTGCCGGCGCCGGCGTCTTGGCGACCGGCTCGTTGGTGCCGGTCTCGTAGATGTCGAAGGACATCTTCCAGTAACCGGTGTAGACCAGGCGCTCCTCGCCGTCGCGCGCCTTGAGCGGCGCCGGCATGAAGGCGCCGCTCACCACGTTGGTGTACTGGCGCTCCTCGCCGGTCGTCAGGTCGCGGCTGTAGATGTTCTCGCGGCCGCCGCGGTCGGAGGTGAAGTAGATGCGCTTGCCGTCGGGAGAGTAGATGGGGTCGTTCTCGTTGCTGTCGCCGGTGGTGATCGGGATGCGCACCCCCGGCTTGTCGAGGTCCATGCGGAAGACCTTGCCGTGCGCGCCGGCGCCGACCACCGAGACCAGCACGATCGACTTGCCGTCGGGCGAGAACGACGGGGCGCCGTCGAAGATGTCGTCGTCGGTCAACCGGGTGATGGTGTCGGTGGCGAGATCGAGGATGAAGATGTCGAACCTGCCGTCCTTGTTGCCCGAGAACGCCACCCTCTTGCCGTCCGGGCTGAAGCTCGGCGCCTGCTGCTGCTCGATCTCGTCCATGTCGATGATGCGGCGGATGCCGCCGTTGACCGCGTCGAGCAGCATCAGGCTGCGCCCCCGCTCGCGCTTGGCGAACACCGCGATGGTGTTGCCGTCCGGGGAGAAGGCGAGGTCGCGGCCGAGGCGGCGGCCGAGCTGCAGCTCCTGCGCAACGAGGTACTGGTACTTGCTCGAGAAGGGCTTGGTGAGATTGCGGATGAACGTCCGCTTGCGCGCGTCGAACAGCACCACGTCCACCTTGCCGTGATAGGCGCTGAACGCCGCCACCAGGTCGCCGGACGGCGAGGCGACCGGGGAGGTCTCGTAGGTGCTGCGGTCGGGCTTGACCCGGAAGACCCGGCCGAAGTCCCCGGGCTCGCCGGTCACGATCAGCTGCGGCAGGTACTTCTTGCGCAGCCAGCGGCGAAACTCGATGTCGAAGTCCTCGGGATCCAGCTTGAAGGCGCGCTTGACGGCGCGGTCGACACGGCCGCCCAGCGTGTTGCGCATCTCGAAGAGGAAGTCCAGGAAACCCTCATGGCCCCAGCGGTCCTCGATGAACGAGAACACCGCGTGGCCGAAGCGGTAGGCGAAGAAGCCCTCGATGTTGACGCGGGTGATCGGCGGGATGATGTCGTTGACCACCGCGTCGCGCAGGAACATGGTGTCGCGCACGTTCTCGTCGCGCCCGACGTAGCTCGCCATGCCTTCCAGGAACCAGGTGGGCGGGCCGTTGGCCAGCGCCTTGGCGAGGCTGCCCTGGAAGAGCATGTGGTACTGGAAGATGTGCGTCAGCTCATGGCGCATGATCGCGATCATCGTGCCGTCCGGATCGTCGATCGGCATCACCATGCGGAAGCGGACGGGGCTGGCGAAGGCGCCGATGCCCTCGGGGATGAAGTCCAGGATGATGTTGTTCTGCTCGAACGCCGAGTGGGTGGCGAAATAGATCAGCGGGATCGGGTCCTTGATCTGGTAATTGAGGAACCGCGAGACGTCGTCGTAGTCGCTCTCGGCAAAGGACACGATCTTCTGCAGCGACGACTCCTCCGCCGAGTAGTAGTAGACGTTGAAGTGAGGCGAGTGATAGATGTGCCAGTCGAAGGTCCGGTAGGCGATCTTGTTCTGGCCAAAGCCGTAACCCGAGATCGAAGGGCCGAAGCTCTGCTGCGCGCCGAGCGGCGGCGGCGTCGCCAGCAGCACGGCGAGCGCGAAGAGGCAGGCGACACGGGCGGCGCCTTTGGCAACCGGTCCAGCGAGCGACAAAAGGGATGACAACCGGGATGGGCGGTTCAACGCGTCCTCCTTTGCGCTTTACTGGGTGAACAGGATGCGGCTGGCCTCGATTTCCTTCAAGGTGAAGACGTTCAGGATGCGGTCCTCGAGCGACGCCAGGTTCTCGAACATGCCGGCCATCGGGTCGGCGTGCTGGCCCTGGAAGTTCTGGAAGTCCTTGAAGTTGTCCTGGTAGAGCAGCTGGCCGGTCTTGCCGTCGTACACCTGCATCAGGATGTCGTACTGGAAGCCGGTCTGCTCCACCAGCACCTGCCGGTAGTACTGCTGGCCGTTGAAGGGCGAGGAGTACTCCTCGGTGCGGTAGCCGGTGCGGTCCTGGATGTCGAAGTCGATGCCGCCGGTCAGGATGAGATCGGCGTTGGTGCGCTCGCCGATGGCGCGCCAAAAATCGGCCTGCCGCGGCAGCTGCTCGAGGTCATAGGTGGGGAACTCCACCGGGCCGGAATCGAGCACCTTGAGCTCGGTCTCGCGGCGCAGCACCTTGAACAGGTAGCGCCCGAACTCCTTCTGGACGTCGATGTTCTTGCCCTGCACCTTGCTCTCGCCTTCCTTGCTGACCACCACGAAGGGAGTGACGGCGATTGACTTGCGGCCTTGCAGGTTGAGCCGCGCGCGCTGCGGCAGCTTGAGCTTCACCTCGACCGAGCCGGCGGACAGCGGCGCGGCGGCGAGGCAGCAGAGCAGGATGAAGAGCCAGGAGCGCTGGTTCACGATGAAACCTCCCGGAAGAAAGCGTCGCCGGTGGCGTGTCCTGCAGACGTCGAACCGCCAGGGCGTCGGCCCTCGGTCACCGGCGGCCGGGCCGCGTCGAACGACAGCTGGGATTGCAGGGCGGCGCCTGACGGCGGCGGCGGTTGGTCCGAGGGCGCGGCCGACGGCGGCGGGTTGGCAGCCGGGTTTTGCACCGGCGGCGCGGCGGCGGCCGGAGGTCCTGACACGCCGCCGGGCCGGGGCGGCGAATTCGACGGTTCTGGCGGGCCGGACGGGGGCGCATTGGGAGGCGGGCGATCGCCGGGACGGCCGGACGTGCCGGTCTTGCCCGCCGCCTCCTTGGCCTTGGGGATGATCAGGCCCGATT
The DNA here is from genome assembly GCA_035544375.1 of Thermoanaerobaculia bacterium. Lineage (GTDB taxonomy): Bacteria > Acidobacteriota > Thermoanaerobaculia > Multivoradales > UBA5704 > JASLEW01. The sequence continues at coordinate 49 of DATKFK010001048.1, read as the reverse complement.
TCCCCTTCTTGTCCGGCGCCTTGTAGGCCTGGTAGAACTCGACGAAGCG
>DATKFK010001047.1:0-16046 GCA_035544375.1 Thermoanaerobaculia bacterium | reverse complement strand
AGATCTCGGGCGTCGGGTCGAAGACCACCTGCCGGGCGGGTGTCGCGGGCGAGTTCATGGGCGCTCCTCGCCGGCTTGCCCACTGCCGCCGGCAACGGGTTCTGAGCCTAGGGCCAGCCGCAGGGCGCGCGCGACGTGCTCGCGCAACACCGTCGGCGGCGCATCCATCCGCCCGGCGAGCAGCGGGAAGCCGATGCCGAAGGCCGCGGCCCCCGCGCGCTGGTAGGCCGGGATGTCGCCGAGCGGTTGCCGGACGGTGGCCAGGTAGGCGGCGCCGCCGACCGGCGGCAGCGGGTAGACCTTGACGATGTCCGCGCCCAGCTCGTGGGCCGTGACGATCTCGGTCGGGGTGAGGGCGCCGAGCACCAGGAAGCGGCCGGCCTCCCGCGCCGCCTGCGCGACGGCAGCGTTCACGTTGGGGCTGACCAGGAACTCGGCCCCGACGTCGAGCGCCTCGCGGGCGCGGGCGGCGGTGGTGACGGTCCCCATGCCGATCCAGGGCGGGCCCGCGGCGCCACGCTCGGCAAGCAGCTCCTGCGCGAGGCCGGCGGCGCCGGGGACGGTGAAGGTGATCTCGATCAGCTCGATGCCCGCGGTCATGAGAGCGCGAGCCTGGCGGGCAGCATCGGCGGTCGCGGCGGTGCGGACGACCCCGATGATCGGCTTGCGGCGCAGGCTCAGCGCGACCGGTGCGCGCGTTTCCAGGGTGGTCGGCATGCGGGGCGGGAGTCTATCAGACACCTCCGAGGACCACCCCCCGGCCGGGCTCGCGGGAGCAACCCCCCTGGCCCGCGACGCAAGGGGCTCTGAGGGGATCTTGCCGAGATCGGGGGTTCTTGCCTCGCCCCTTTGAGTCGCGGGCCAGGGGGGTTGCCTCCCGCGGCCCTCCGTTCCTCCTTCTACGGTCACCATTCTCTCCGGCGATCGACGATCGAGAAGCGGCGTCCATCTGTGCGGCGTCCATCTGGGTCACAAGCCCGCCCGGCAACCATCGGCCACTGTTACCAACCTTTCGGTCGGGGGTGTGCAAGTTGGGCGGACAGGTTTATGATTGCCGGGCGCAGAGCTTCCCCTGCCGCGAGAGTGAAGACCCATGGCAATACCAGACCAACCCGTATCGCCTGCTGAGAAAGAGCCGCTCGACCAGCTCCTTCGCCGGCTGCGGCCGCGGCTCAAGCAGGTGCTCGGCCGCTACCGGGTGCCGGCGCACGACGCCGAGGACCTGGTGCAGGAGGCGCTGGTCGCCACCATCCAGAAATGGAAGGAGATCCAGGACCCCGAAGCCTGGATCGTGGTCACCCTCCGCAACCGCTGCGTCGTGTATTGGCGCAAGCGCCGCAACAGTCTCTACAACTCGGTCGACACCGTGATCCTCGAGCTGTTGACCGAGCCGGTGGCGGCTCCCCAGGAACGCGCCGAGCTGCTCTGGGACCTCAACGACCTGATGGAGGACCTGCCTCCCCGCTGCCGCAAGCTGCTGCGGCTGCGCTACGGCCTCGGCTACGACTCCTCCGAAGTCGCCGAGCAGATGGGGTATCACCCTTCGAGCGTGCGCAAGGTCGCTCGCCGGTGCATGGCGGCCCTCACCTACCAGATGGTGGCGCGAGGGTTCTCCAAGGAAGACGTGCACGGGCTGCTGGACGACGAGGTCAAGCAGTAGGCGGCCGCCCGGCCGCGCGCTGTCTCATCCAGGCTTCAGGGCGTGCTCGGCGCGGCGGCAGATGCCGCGCAGGATGGCAGCCTCGCGCCGGGTCAAACCGGCTCTGGCGGCTGCGGCCCGCAGGTCGCGCAGCACCCCGGGAAAGGTGCTGTCGCGCTCGAAGCCGATGCGCCGCAGGACGGCCGCCGCATGATCGAGCAGGCCGTCCACCTCGGCGCTGTCGGCAGGCGGTTCGGCGCCATGGGCGGGTGCGCCGGCGGCTGGCGCGCCGGCGGATGGGACGCCAGGGCCGCCCATCGCCCGCGCGGCTCCCAGCCTCGCCTGGTACAGCTCGTAGGCAAGGATCAGCACCGCCTGGGCGAGATTGAGCGTCGGCTGCAGCGGTGCGCAGGGTACGCTCACCACCAGGTTGGCATGCGCCAGCTCCTCGTTGGTGAGCCCGCCCACCTCCGGCCCGAAGACCAGCGCCACCGGGGTGCCGGGCGGGTCGGCCGCCAGGCGCGCCGGCAGCTCTTGGGGACCGATCAGCGGCACCGCCTGCCGCCGGTCGCGGGTCGAGGTGGTTCCGACCACCCGCGGGAAGGGCGCCAGCGCCTCGCGGAGGCTGCCCGCCCGCGAGCAGCCGTCCAGCACCGAGCGGGCCCCGACGGCGAATGCCCTGGCAGTCGGGCCCAGCGCCGCCGCCGGCTCCACCAGGATCAGTCGCGTGAGGCCCATGTTGGCCATCGCCCGGGCTGCTGCCCCGACGTTGCCCTCCTCCCGCGGCCGGACCAGGACCACCGCGACCTCCGCTGCCCCGTCCTGGGCCCACGCTTGCTCGGCTTGCATCGGCACGTCCTTTCTCCGCGGCCGGGCGGCCGGCGGTCTCGACGCCACTTCCCGGATGGCGCCGGCGTTGCCCCCGGCAGAAGCCGCGGGAGCCCGTGGCGGGGGCTTCCGCCGCCCGCTGCCTCGTGATTTACTGTTCCCGGCACCCTTGTCATCAGAGAGGGAGGAGAGTCATGGTGATCCAGGCTCCGACCAAGACCGAGATCCGCGCCTACCTGATCTTCACCGGCACCGGCCCCATCCTGGTGCTCTCGACCTACCCCACGCTCACCGACGAGCGGCTGGTCGGCAAGCTGCGCTACAAGGGCATCGACAAGTTCATCGCCTACGAGGTCGAGCTCGAGGCGGTCAGGGTGCGCTATGCCCATTCCTACGCCAACGTCGTCAAGGACCTCGAGGCCGAGGAAGACCTGCGAGTGCTCGACTTCAACGGCCATCAGATCATGGCCAACTTCTCGCTCGAAGAGCTCGGCGAGCCGATCAAGTTCGGAGGCTGACCCCCCAGCGGGTCACTCGTCGCAGCAATCTCAGAAGTCTCCCGCCGCAGCCCCGATCGCCTCTTGCCCTGAGGCGCTCGCGGCGAACCACCGCAGGTCGTATCCCAGGGCGCTGAACAGCCGCCAGGTGGCCGGCAGCGGCAGGCCGACCACGTTGGTGTAGCTCCCGTAGACCGCTTCCACGAACAGCGCCCCGATGCCCTGAACGGCGTAGGAGCCGGCCTTGTCGAGCGGCTCGCCGGTCGCCACGTACCAGGCGATGTCCGGCGGGCTGATCCGCGCCATGCGCACCCGCGAAGCCTCCACCGCGGCTTCGTGGCGCCCGCTGGGCTCGTCGTGCAGGCTCATGCCGGTCAGCACCGTGTGCTCGCGGCCGGCAATCGACGCCAGCATGCGGCGGGCGTCGGCGGGATCGCGCGGCTTGCCCAGCAGTTCCCCGTCCAGCACCACCACGGTGTCGGCGGCCAGCACCAGCTCGTTCTTACCGATCTGGGCGGTGGCCTTGGCGTGCGCCAGCCGCCGCACGCATGCCGCCGGCGCCTCGCCGGGGAAGGGGGTCTCGTCGACCGCCGCGGCGCGGACGGTGAACGCTAGTCCCAGGCCGGCGAGCAGCTCGCGCCGCCGCGGCGAGCCCGAGGCCAGCACCAGGCGGGGGAGCGGGCGGCTCAGGGGTAGTATCCCGGGACCGTCCGGGCCTCGAGGCCAGGACGGTTGAGCTTGACCTCGACGGTGCGGAACTTGCCGTCGGCGCCCTGCTTGGACGACTGGTAAGCCAGCAGGTACTGCGAGCGCAGCTCGGTCTCGATGCTGCGGTAGGTGCCGGACAGCTCGATCACCCGGTCGATGAAATAGGAGCGGCCACCGGTCTCGGCGGCGATCTGGGCCAGCTTCATGCGGATGTCGGGTTGCTTGGCGACCTGGCCCAGGCCGATGGTGTAGAAGGCGATGCCGCTGTGCTTCGCGTATTCGAGCGCGTCGGAGTAGTGGAAGCGGCTGCCTTCGTCCTTGCCGTCGGTGAGCAGCACGATGGCCCGCTTGCCGCGCACGCCGCCGAAGTAGTAGAGGGCGTAGATGATGCTGTCGTACAGGGCGGTGTTGCCGTCGGCCCGCAGCCCGGCAAGGCCGCCCGCCAGCACCTCGCGGTCGTTGGTGAAACGCACCGCCAGGTTGGGCTGGCCGCTGAAGGTGATCACCGCCGCCCGGTCCTTGGGCTGGATGATGGTCTGGAAGAAGCGCTGCGCCGCCTGCACCGCGGTATCGAGCTGGTCGACCATCGAGCCGGACGTGTCGAGCAGCACCCCGGCGTAGATCGGCAGGTCCTGCACCCGCTCGTAGCGCCGCACGGTCTGCTCGACGCCGTCCTCGTAGACCCTGAAGTCCTCGCGGGCGAGACCGTCGACCGGGCGGCCGCGGCGATCGGTCACGGTCGTGTACAGCTCGACGAGCTGGACGTCGATGCGCTCGCCGCCGCTGGGCGAGTTGACCAGGGCGAGGTCCTCGCTCGAGTTGCCGTCGGGGAGGTATGCCACGACGCGGACGAAGGTGAGCTTGCCGGTTTCGGGGAGCAGGATGATCTGCGCCCATGGGGGCTGGTAGAGGGTGGTCACCAGCGTGTCGTCGCGGTAGAACTCGACACGGTCGAGCTTCTCGCCCTCGGGCACGTCCACCTTGGCCTCGGCGCGCACGCTGGCAGCGTAGTGCTTGCCGGCCTGGGGCTCGAGCAGCCTGACGCCGAACCGGTGCGGTCCGGCGTTGAGCACGATCTGGTCCTCGGCCAGGGATTTGCCGCTCGCCGCCTCCGCGATCGCCCTGATGACGTGGGCGCGCGGCTGCGGTCCGAGGTTGAGATCGACGCTGAACGGCGGCCGCTTCTTGATCATGGCCGGACGGCCGTCGAGCAGGAAGCGGACGTGATCGATGCCGCCGCCGTCCACCACCGCGTCGACGCGGACCGAGCCGGTCAGCAGGCCTTCGGCAGGCGTCAGCAGGCGCACGCTCTGATCGCCGGAACGGATCGAACGGTTGGCATCCGCCAGCGCCGCGGCGGTCCCGGTCGCCGGCGCCGGCGAACCCGCGGCGCCGGCCGTCCCGGCAGCCGGGGTGGCGGTGCCTGGCGCCGGCTCGCCGGTCATGGCTGGCGGCATGGCTGGCAGCGTCGCGGCCGCCGCGGCGGGATCGACCGTGACCACGGGCACCTCGAGCTCGCGCTCGGTGCGGAAGAAGTGCTTGCCGCCGGTGTCCTCGAGCTTCAGCACCAGGGTGTAGGCGCCAGGCCTGAGGTAGCGCTGAAAGACCAGGGGGATCTCGGCGGCGACCGCCGGACCGCCGGCAGCGGGCTGGAGGGCAAGGGCCTGGGCCTCGGGCAGGCTGAACTTGTACCGGAAGTGCTCGAACAGCTCGTCCTTGCGCACCACCTCGCCGTCGATCAGGAAGCTGTAGAAGGCGTGGTTCTCGACACGCTGCGGCGCCGCGGCGTCGCGCGGCACGCGCAGCAGCCCCTGCACCACGGTGCGGCTGCCGACGCGGCCGGGAAAGGAGACGTCGAGCTCGGCCGGCATGGGCTGGGCTCCCGGCGGCAGGTCGGTGGACGCGGCGGCGAAGCTCGACAACCACTCGTCTCCGGGGTTGGGTAGCAGCTGGCCGCGCGCCTCGAGCTGTCCCTCGTCGATCGCTCCCGAGAGATAGCCGGCGATCTCGCTGCCTTCCGGGCATTCCGTGAGCGCCGAGAAGTCGGTCTGCGTCGGGTTGCGGGCGCGCGCTTGCAGCGTCAGCAGGCTGGCCAGCCCTTCGCTGGGCGGCCACAGGCGATAGCGGCCGTGCTCGGCGCCCATCTTCTGGACGAACACCACGGCGAAGCCGCGGCGGATGCGCGGCGTGTGGTCGTAGGACCAGATCTCGAGCGGCAGCACCACGTCCGGGCAGTGCGAATGGAAGACGTGGCCGGGCTCGCCATGGATGAGCAGCACCCGCGCCCGGTCCTCCACCACGTTGCCGAAGCGTTCGCGGGCCGCTTTGAGGCGCTCTTCCCAGGCGTCGCGCAGCTCGTTGCGCGGGGTCTGCGGGAAGGGGTCCCGCACGTCCCAGAAGCGCTGGATGAAATCGTCGCGCTGGTAGTCGCGGGTCAGCGACAGGAAGACCCCGCGCTCGCGCTCGCTCATGAGCGGCGCGACCTCTTCGAGCCAGGTGCGGTACTTGGGGTCGAGATCGGCAGGCACCGGCGGCGGCGCGCCGGTCTTGCCGGGTTCGGCGGTTGCCGCGAGCGCGTCGGGCGCGGGAGCCAGCAGGGCCAGGCAGATGAGCAGGGTGGCGAGGCCGGCCAGGAGGGCAGGGCCGGCGACGATCAGCAGCAGGCGACGGCGCCGCGACCGCGGTGAACCGCCTGCACCAACAGGGCCGTGTGAGCCGTCAGGACCGCCAGGACTGCCAAAACCGCTCATCGTTTGCGATCCTAACACCTCTTCAGGGCGCGGCACGGGTGCGCCTTGTAGCCGCCTCCGGTGAAGCCTGGCGGGCTCTGGGGTGTTGGGCCGTGGGGTCGGAGAGGGCTACGGGTAGTAGCCGTGGAGGGTCTTCACCTCGACTCCGCCGCGGTCCACCTTGACGTCCACGGTTCGGAAGTTGGTCTCGGGGCTGGTGTTGGTGGACTGATAGGCGATCAGGTACTGCGAGCGCAGGTCTTCCTGGATGGTGGCGTAGATCGCGTTCAGCTCGGCGGCGCTCTTGATGAAGAAGGCACGGCCGCCGGTTTCCTCGGAGAGCTTGGTCAGCTTGCGCTTGTCGATGTCCTCGCCGAGCCCGATGGTGTAGATGGTGACGCCGGCGCGGCGGGCGTCCTCCAGGGCGTCGTCGAAGGTGAAGCGGCTGCTCTCGTCACGGCCGTCGGTGAGCAGCAGGATGGCGCGCTGTCCCTTGACGCCGTTGAAGTAGAAGAGCGTGAAGATGATGGTGTCCCACAGCGAGGTGCCGCGCTCGGCCTTGAGCCCGGCTAGCCCGCCGGCCAGGGTGTCCAGATCGTTCGAGAACTTCACGCCGATGTTGGGGTGGTCGTTGAAGGTGATGACCGCGGCCCGGTCCTTGGGCTGGATGGTGTTCTTGAGGAATCCCAGGGCGGCATCGCGCGCCTGCTGCAGGCTCTTCTCCATCGAACCCGAGCTGTCGAGCACCACCGCCGCATGGATCGGCAGGTCGTTGACCCGCTCGAAGCGGCTGATGGTCTGGCGCTGGCCGTCCTCGTTCACCGCGAAATCCTTCTGGGCGAGGCCGAGGACGGGATGGCCCCGGTGGTCGAGCACCGAGGTGTAGAGCTCGACGAATTGCACGTTGAGCTGCTCGACGTTGTTGTCGGGAGCGTTGACGAAGACCAGGTCCTCGGTGGAGTTGCCGTCCGGGGTGTAGGCGACCGCCCGCACGTAGGCCAGCGCCTGGTCCTTGGGCAGGACGATCGGCTGAGTGTAGGGGGCCTGGTACAGCGTCGCGACCAGCTGCTCGTTGAGGTAGAACTCGACGTGATCGATGCTTTCGCCCTCGGGCACGTCGGTCTCGGCGCGGGCCAGCAGGCTGCTCTCGTACCGGTGTCCGCGCTGCGGCTCGGTGAGGCGGACGCGGAAGCGGTGGGCCGGAGCGTTGATCACCACCTCGTCGCTCGCCACCTGGTTGCCCGCGGCGTCGAGCGCGGTGGCCAGCAGGGTGCGGGACCGCGGCAGGTGCCCGAGGTCGAGCTCGACGCTGTACGGCGGCTTGACCTTGGTCAGGATCGCCTTGCCGTCGAGCGAGAAGACGACGCGGGCGACGTCGTGGCCAGTCACCAGGGTGTCGAAGCGCATCAGGCCGGTCTGCAGCTCGCCTCGTGGCGCGATGAGCTTGAGCGAGTTCTCGCCGTTGCCGATGGCGGCGTTGGCCTCGTTCAGCAGGCGGGCGCTCTCGGGATCGGCGGGCGGCGGCGGCGGCGCCTCCTTCTCGACGTGCGGCACCGTCAGCTCCTGCTTGAGGCGGCAGATCTTCTGCGAGTTGAGGTCCTCGAGCTTGACGATCAACGTGTAGTCGCCGGGACGGAGGGGACGCTGGACCACCAGGGGCAGCGTCGCCGCCGAGGGTGCGGGCGGTCCGCCGCCCGGGAACTCGAACTTGTAGCGGAAGTTCTCGAACAGCTTGCCGCCGAAGAGCACCTCGCCGGTGAGCAGCAGGTTGTACGAGCGGCGGTCGGCCAGCTGCAGCACCGCGACGTCGGCGGGGGCCACCGAGAGGAGCGCCTGCACCATGGTGCGCTCGCCGTAGTGCCCGGGATAGGAGACCTCCATCTTCGCCGGCAGGTTGGGGGCGCCGACCGGAATGTCGGTCGAGTAGGAGTGGAACGAGCCGATCCACTCTCCCCCGGGTCCCTTGGGCGTGGACTGGAACTGGGCCTCGATGGTGCCGTAGCCCATGCCCTGATTGGACACCCAGGAGATCGCGGAGGCGATGGCGTCGCCGTTGCGGCAGCCGCCGGCGATCTCGGCCAGGCTGTGGTTGGACCGCGAGTCCTGGAACAGCTCGGCGAGGCCCACCGCCGGCTCCCATAGACGGTACTGCCCTGCCCCCCAGACCTGGTAGAAGACGACCACGAAGTCCATGCCGAGGCGCTCGCTGCCGTGGTAAAACCAGGCTTCGATCGGCCACAGCAGGATGTTGCAGCGCTCCGCGACCAACCCGGCAGGCGGTCCGTTGAGCAGGTAGACCCGCGCGCGCTCGTCGCTCAGGCGGCCGTAGCGCGTGCGCACCTCCTGGACCCGTGCCTCCCAGTTGCGGCGGAACTCACCGCTCGCGCCGCCGCGGTCCCTGACCTCCCAGAAGCGCTCGATGAAGGCGTCGCGCTGATAGTCCTCCTTGAGATCGAGGAATGCCTTCCTTTCGTCCTTGGTGATCAGGACCTCGACCTCTTCGAGCCAGGCCCGGTACTGCGGCGGCAGCTGCTCGAGCGTCTTCTTCTGCTCCTTGGTGAGCTTGGACTCCGAAAGCCGGGCGTGCGCGGCGGGCGCCAGGGCCGGCGCCGCCAGGATGGCGAGCAGGATGACGGCCAGCAGGCGGCTCCGCCGTCCGGCCGCCGGTCCCGCCGCGGGTCGAGGTCTGCTGTGCCAGATCGCCATCGTCTGAGCTCCGGGCCGCGTTCGAGCGCTATATCTGGGTGCGCGGAGGAGCGCGAGGGTGCGCGGCCTCAACCCGACACTATACGCGCGGGTCGGCGCGGGCGCGATATCGGGACATCGGGTGAGTGCCCCGGGAGGCGCCCGAGGTTCACGCGCCACCACGCGCTACAATACCGCGGCCATGCCCATCGTCTACCTGGACCACAATGCCACCACGCCGCTCGATCCGCGCGTCCTCGACGCCATGCTGCCGTGGCTCGGCGAGCGCTTCGGCAATCCGTCCTCGATCCACCGGATCGGCCAGGCCGCGCGCAATGCCGTCGAGGAGGCCCGCGAGCACGTCGCGGCGCTGATCGGCGGGCGTCCGCCGGAGGTTGTCTTCCTGGCCTCCGGCACCGAGGCCAACAACACCGTGATCGGCAGCGTGGTCGCCGCCGGCGCGCGGCGGTCCGGCGGTGTTGGCGGCATGGGCGACGTTGGAGGCATGGGCGGCGTTGGAGGCATGGGCGACGTTGGAGGCATGGGCGGCTTCGACGGCAAGGGCGGCGGCCGGCCAGGCGGCCACCTGGTGATCTCTGCCGTCGAGCACCCGTCGGTGCGCGAGGCGGCGGCGCGCGCCGAGCGGTCTGGTGTGGAGGTCACCCGCGTGCCGCCGGGCGAGGACGGCGTCGTGCCGGCGGCGGCAATGATCGCGGCATTGCGGCCCGACACGGTGCTGGCCTGCCTGATGCTGGCCAACAACGAGGTGGGCACCCTGCAGCCGGTCGCCGCGGTGGCGGCCGAGTGCCACGAGCGCGGCATCCCCGTGCTCTGCGACGCGGTGCAGGCGGTGGGAAAGGTGCCGGTCGATGCGTCCCTGCTGGGCGTGGACTTCCTGGTGCTCGGGGCGCACAAGTTCGGCGGCCCGCTGGGCGCGGCGGCGCTCTGGGTCCGCGGCGGGGTGGAGCTCGCAAGCCTGCTGGCGGGCGGCAGCCAGGAGCGGCGGCGCCGCGCCGGCACCGAGAACGTGCCGGCCATCGTCGGGCTGGGCGTGGCGGCGGCCCTGGCGCAGGCGGAGGTGGGCAGCCAGGAGAGGCCGCGCCAGCTGGCGGCACTGCGCGACCGCTTCGAAGCGGGCCTCGCGGCGGTGCCGGGCGCCATCATCCACGGCGACACGGCGCCGCGGCTGCCGAACACCTCGCACGTGGCGCTGTCAGGCGTCGAGGGGGAAGCCCTGCTGATCCGGCTCGATCTCGCCGGCTTCGCCGTCTCGACCGGCTCGGCCTGCTCGTCGGGCACCGTCGAGCCGAGCAAGACCCTGCTCGCCATGGGCTTGTCGCCCGAGGAGGCGCTGTCTTCGATTCGCGTCAGCTTCGGCGTCGCCAACCGCCCGGAAGAAGTCGATCTGTTCCTCGCCGCGCTGGCGCGTGAGGCGGCGGCGTTGCGCCGCCTGACCGGCGTCGAGGCGCTGGCCGGCTCGGCACGAGGATGAACGTGCAGGCCGATGCGGCGGCCGGGCTCGTCGCGGTGGCGATGAGCGGCGGCCTGGACTCGTCGGTCACCGCCTGGCTGCTGGCGCGCGGCGGGCAGCCGGTGATCGGCCTGTCGATGCTGCTCTGGGACCAGTCGGAGCGGCCGCGGCATGGGCGCTGCTGCGGCGCTCTCGATCTCGGCGACGCCAGGCGGGTGGCGCAGCAGGCAGGGATCCCGCACTACACCCTGCGGCTCGACGGCGAGTTCCGCCGGCAGGTGGTGGACCCGTTCGTCGCCGACTACCTGGCCGGGCGCACCCCTAGCCCCTGCGTGCGCTGCAACACCTGGATCAAGTTCGACCTGCTGCTCGAGCGCGCCCGCCGGCTGGGAGCCGAGCGGCTGGCGACGGGTCACTACGCGCGCATCCTGCACGGCACCGGCGGCGCCCATGGTGCCCGTGGCGCCCATGGCGCCCATGGTGCCCATGGCGCCGATGAGGCCGGCCGCGCCGGCGCGGCCGGCCCGGCGGGAGGCTCCGGCGCTCCCGAGCTGCACACGGCGCTGGATGCCGCCAAGGACCAGAGCTACTACCTGTTCGAGCTCACCGCCGAGCAGCTCGCCGCCTCCCTCTTCCCGCTCGGCGCGATGACCAAGGCCGAGGTGCGGGAGCTGGCCCGGCAGGCCGGTCTGGTGGTCGCCGGCAAGGGCGAGAGCATGGAGGTGTGCTTCGTCGAGAGCGGCGTGCGCGAGTTCGTGGAGGCGCAGGTGGGTGCCGGCGGGCCGCCGGCGCAGGTGGTCGACTCCGGCGGCAAGACCCTGGGCTCCGGCCAGCCTTACTACCGCTACACCGTCGGGCAGCGCCGCGGGCTCGGCGTGGCCGCCAGCCGGCCGCTGTACGTGCTGGCCATCGAGCCTGAGGCCAACCGCGTCGTGGTGGGGGAGGAGCGGGAGCTGCTGGCCCCCGGCCTGCTCGGCGAGCGGCTGCATTGGATCGGCCCCGAGCCGCCACGGAGCGGAGGCGCCATCGAGGCCACGGTTCGCATCCGCTCCCACCACCCCGGCGTCGCCGCCCGCATCCATCCGCGCGCCGGGGCAGCCCGCGAGGTCGAGGTGGAGTTCGCCGAGCCGCAGCGAGGCGTAACCCCGGGCCAGGCCGCAGTCTTCTACCGCGGTACCCGCGTCCTAGGGGGGTGCTGGATTCGCGGCAGGCTCGGGTAAGGCGTACCGTCAGCGGCCGGAGGGGCACTCGCCCCTCCGGCTCTCCGCCTCAGCTCAACCTAGAACTTGACTCGTGCGTTGACGCCGAACGTCCTGGGCTGATTGACCAGGAAACCCACGCGGGCGAGGGTCCCACGCTCCTGGTCGAGGGCCAGCAGGGCCCGCTCGTTGTTCAAATTGTTCGAGTAGATCGCGACGTCCCAGTGTTCGTTGAGGATGCCCACCCGCAGGTTGACGATCTGGTACGCCGGCAATTTTGGATTGAAGGTGAAGGTGGACTGCGTCAACGGCCCGCCGATTGTCTGCCCCCCCGACTGCGCGAACGACAGCAGGTTGACTGTGCCGAACCCCTCCGCCTGGTCGCCGATCTGCGTGTAGCGCGAGCCGATGTACTGGTAGGTGGCGGTGGCGTATCCCAGCCAGTTGGCCGATACCTGCTGCTGGGCGGTGGCGGCCGCCACCGACTGGAACTGCGGCACCGTCGGCAGGCGGTTGCCCTTCTTGATGCCGGACACGACGGAGACGTTGCCGTTCGCATCCGTCGAGGTCAGCGTGGATTCCAGCTTGGAGTCGTTGTAGCTGGCCGAAACCGCGAAGTCGAAGTTCTTGTTGGGCGCCGCCGTCAGCTCCGCCTCGAGACCGGGGCTCTGGGCCTTCGGCACGTTGAAGACGACGCGGGACGAGCACGAGCCCGCGGTCACGGTCGCCTGCAGATCCTTGATGTCCATGTAGTACGCGGCGACGTTGAACGAGCCGTGACCGCCCATGATCTCCGACTTCGAGCCCACCTCGTAGTTCCACAGGGTCTCGTCCTTCCAGGTGGGATGGCCGCCGAAGGTGCGGAGGTCCGAGGGCGTGCACAACGGAACGTTGAGCGGATCGTTGATGCCGCCCAGGCGGAAGCCCTTGGAGACCTGGGAGTTGAGCTTGGTGTCCTTGTCCACGGCGAAGCTGGCCATGATGCGCGGCGCCACGCCGTCGGCGCTGACGTTGCCGGGCTGAGAGACCAGGGCAGTGCCGGTGTTGTTCTGGGCGAAGATGCCGTCGAAGACCTGCGAGCGGTCTTCCTTGAAGTGGTAGTAGCGCAGGCCGCCCGTGAGCTCGAGGCGATCGGTGGCGTTCCAGGTCACCTCGCTGAAGACCGCGAACTGCTCGAGCTTGTAGCGCAGGTCGGAGAAGAACAGGACGTTCTCGGGGGCGTCGATGCCCTGGGTGGGAATGCCGGTGAGCTGCTGGAAGCCGTCGACCAGCAGGTTCTGGCCGTAATGGCGGGTCAGGTGGGTGTAGAAGAGGCCGCCCAGCCAGGTGAAGGATTTCGTTTTGCCCGAAAGCCGCAGCTCCTGGGTGAACTGGTTGGCCTTGGTGGCGTCATCCAGCGGCGCATTGAGCGTGTAGACGTTTTGCGGCAGGCCGATGGAGCCGCCGGTGATGCTCGCCGTCAGCGCGCCGGCGTCGCGCACCTGCAATATGTCGCGATGGGTGTACGAGGTGACCGAGGTGAGGGACATGTTGCCGAAGTTGTACCTGAGGTTGACGTCGCCCAGCCAGAACTTGTCGGTGAACGGCTCCCCGATCTGGGTGAACTGCTGGTAAGGGCCCAGCGTCACCGCCGGCCGCGTCGTGGTGAAGGGGTTGGCCAGGATGTTATAGGCGTCGGCGCGGTTGAAGCCGTCCATTTTGACTTCCTGGTAGAGGACGCGCGGGGTGATGGAGAACGTCTCGTCCGGCTGGATCTTGAATGCCCACCTGGCGCCGGCGCGGTCGCCGCCGTTGACGCCATCCTTGACCGACAGGTTGGGCTGCACGGCGTCGATGAAGCCGCCGTAGCGGGTGTAGTAGGCCGCGAAGCGCGAGGCCGCCGTGGTGCCGACGGGGGTGTTGACGGCCACCTTGGCGGTGCCGCCAGGATCGCCGCCGCTGGTGCCGTAGGCGCTGAAGTCGCCGACCCAGCGGGTGGCGCCGAGCTCGGGTTGATTGGTGATGTAGCGCACCGTGCCGGCCTCCGAGCCGGCGCCGAACAGCGTGCCCTGCGGGCCGCGCAGCACCTCCACGCGGCTGACGTCGAACAGGTCGATGTCCGGCGTGAACAGGGAGAGCGAAATCGGCGTTTCGTCCAGGTAGATGCCCACCTGCTCCTTGACGCCGGGCTGGTCGCGCACGATCTGGCCCGACGAGACGCCGCGCATGGCGACCTGGCTCTGCCCCGGACCCAGGTTCTGCACCGTGAAGCCGGCCACGTTCGCCGCCACGCCTTCGAGGCCGTCGGCGCCCCGGCTGCGCAGCACGTCTTCAGTCGGCGCCGCCACCGAGAAGGGCACGTCCTGCAGGGTCTCCTCGCGGTGCCGGGCGGTGACCGTGATCTCCTCGTTGACGACCGGCACCTTCTCCTCGGGCGGCTTGGCGGTCTTGGCCTTGTCCTCGTCCGTCTTGGCCGTCTTGGTCCCCTGGTCGCCGGTCGGGGGAGGAGTCTCCTGGGCGAAGGCCGGCCAGGCCGTCGCCGTCAGCAGCAGAGCGACCGCCAGCGGTCTCGAGCAGACGGCAAGCCGCCGCGCGGTGCGAAACGAATCGCTGCCCGTCGAAGTCATAGGCATCTCCTCAAAAAGGAAGCGAAGCGCCGGGCGTAAGCGCCCGGCATCCGATCACCGAAGGCCATGCCGCGGACGGGTCGAACGACCCCTTGCGACGAAGCTCCCGCCTGTGGGCCCGGTACGGCCCGACGACCCCGCCCGAAATGCCGGCACGGGACGCACAAAGATGAATCACCCGCGGAAAGCTGAGCGATCTTAGGTCAATTGCCGGGCGTGTGACAAGAGAGCGTCAGCCCGTCAGGCGGCGAGCGCGCAGGGGCCGCGCGCCGCGCCGGTTCCGCCTCTCCTTCAGGCCGGCGAGTCGCCTTGGGGGTGGACGTTCCACGCGCTATCCTAGCGGGCCGATGTGCCTGCCCTGCACACCCCGCCAGTCTCGCGTCGCCTGCCGGTCCTGCGCCTCCTGCCTGCCCGGCGCCAGGCTCGGCGCGAGGGGACCGGCGTTGGCCGCGCTGGCGCTGCTCGCCGGGGCGCTCGCGCTTGCCGGCTGCGGCGGCGGCTCCGGCTCCGGGTCCGACCTGCTGGTGCACCTGGGCGACCTGCCGCGGGCAACCGGGGCGGCGGCCGGCGGTCCGCCGCCGGCCCTTCCCGGCGGCGAGGCCACGCCCGAATCGCCCTACGAGGTGACGGCCCAACTCTCCGCGTCCCGCATCGGCCGCCTGCGGCTGGCAGGCGAGGGCACTGCCCGGCTGGCGACCCTTTCGTGGCGGCTGCCCCAGGACCACGGCTTCAGCCGCTTCCGCGCACTGAGCTTCCCGGTGGCCGCCGACGGGCTGCCGCACACCTACGAGGTGGATCTCGAGCGCGAGCCGCACTGGCACGGCGAGGTCGAGGGGCTGCGCCTGGCGGTGGACGGCGGGCGCCTGCGGCTGGCGAGCGTCGCCGTCGAGCCGCCCGACGAGCCGTATCGCTCGATGTCGCTCGGCGGCGAGACGGTGCCGGCGCTGGCCGGCGGCAGGCGCAGCGAGCTGCCGCTGCCGGACGGCTTGCCGGCCGGCACCCGCTTCGAGGCCCGCGTCGGCCTTTTGCCCGAATACGACCGGCCGGGGGTGACCGCCGTCTTCAGCGCTTCGCTGGTGGACGGCGAGGAGCGCCGGCCCTGGCTGCGCGAGACGGTGACGGGGGGCGCTGCCGGCGGTCCGGCCTGGCGCGTGGTGGGGCGCGCGCTGCCCGCGGACGCGGTTGGCGGCAGGCAGGACGGCGGCCGGAGTCCGCGGCGCCCCAGGCGATTGTTGCTCGAGGCGGTGGCGACCCGGGAAGGCGAGCCGCTGCCGGAGGGCGCGGCGATGTGGGGCGATCCCCTGCTCCTGCGGCCGGGCCGGCCCGCCGGACGCAACCTGGTGGTGATCCTGATCGACACCTTGCGGGCCGACGCCCTCGGATCGTATGGCGACGGCCTGGGGCTGACCCCCCGCCTCGATGCCTTCGCACGGCAGGGAGTGCGCTTTGCCGAGATGCTGTCGCCCTCGCCCTGGACCCTGCCGAGCGTCTGCTCGCTACTGACCGGCTTGCAGCCGCAGACCCATGGCGCCGGCCAGCGTTTTGGCGACTTCGATCCGTCGAGCCCGCGCCAGAACGACTTCGCGCCGACCGGCTTGCCCGGCGGCGTGCGCACGCTGGCCGGGGTGCTGCGCGCGCAGGGCTTTTACACCATGGGCGTCTATCAGAACTTCTACATCCTGCC
>DATKFK010001046.1:0-6932 GCA_035544375.1 Thermoanaerobaculia bacterium | reverse complement strand
CGCTCGATGAGGTCGGGGCGCTGGAAGGGGCGGGCCGAGAGGTTCACCGCCAGGCGCAGGTCCGGCACGCCCTCGTCGTGCCAGGCCCGCACCTGCCGGCAGGCGGCCCCCAGCACCCACAGGTCGAGGGGGTTCGACAGGCCGCTCATCTCGGCGATCCACAGGAAATCGGCCGGCAGCAGCAGCCCGTGTGCCGGATGCTGCCAGCGCAGCAGAGCCTCGACCCCTTCGATGGCGCCGGTCTGGGCGTCGAGCACCGGCTGGAAATAGAGCAGCAGCTCGTCATTGGTCAGCGCGCGGCGCAGGTCGTTCTCGAGCGACAGCCGTTCCAGGGCATGGGCGTCCATGGCGGCGGCATAGAGCTGCAGGCCGTCGCGGCCGAGCGATTTCGCCTGGTACATCGCGACGTCGGCCTTCTTCAAGAGCTCCTCCGGTTCGGCGCCGTCCTCGGGAAAACGGCTGATCCCGAGGCTCGCGGTGGAAACGATTTCATGACCGTCGAGATTGAACGGCCGGCGCAGCGAATCGAGCACCTTCTCGCCCAACCGCACCATGTCGCGCTCGCCGGCCACGGCCGGCAGCAGCACGGCGAACTCGTCGCCGCCCAGCCGCGCGATGGTGTCCCCGGGGCGGAGGCTGCTGCGCAGGCGGTCGCCGACCAGGCGCAGCATCTCGTCGCCGCGGCGGTGGCCGAGCGAGTCGTTGATGCCCTTGAAGCGGTCCAGGTCGAGAACGAACACCGCGACGCCGAGGCCGGTGCCGCCGCCGCGCACCATCGCCAGCCGCAGGTGCTCGTGGAAGAGGTTGCGGTTGGCGAGCTCGGTCAGGGTGTCGTAGTAGGCGAGGTGGGCGATCTGCTCGGATGCCTGGAAGGTGCGCGAGCGTTCCTCCTCGAGCAGCCAGATCACCATGCCGATCCCCATCATCGCCTGCACCAGGAAATCGACCGGGGTCAGGCTGACGATCGCGGACTCGTAGCGCTGCCAGGCGGCCAACCACCCGGGAGACAGGAGCGGGCGCATCAGGAAGGCGGCGCACAGGGCCGCGTATTGCAGCTGCCAGAGCCCGTAGAGCACGAAGGAGCTGCCCACCAGCCGCCGTCCCGGCCCTTCGGGGTGCAGCGAGGTGCGGAGGACGGCGGCGCCGGCGGCGGCGCAGGCGATGCCGGCGACCAGCGCCCGCAGGCCCATCCCGATCGGCAGCCGATTCGTGCCGGCGGCGAAGGCGGCGGCAGCCATGCCGGCGGCCGCGATCAGGGCCAGGCCGGCGACCAGGAAGCGGCGGCGCCGGCGGGAAGCCTGGCGGCGGGTTGCCACCTCGTAGGTGCCGAGCAGCAGCCAACCGACCTGGCAGTAGCCGCCGGCCAGCGACACGAAGGCGGCCGCCAGCGTCGGCCAAGAGGCGGACGGGTGGCTGCCGGAGGCGAGCAGGTGGGTGGCGGCGGCGCCTCCCAGGAAGCAGGCAAAGGCCCACCAGGACCAGGCCCAGTAGCGCAGGTATTCGCGGTGGTAGTGGCGGTGGAAGCTGACCAGGACGAGGGCGACGACCATCGCGCCCAGGGCCTGGGCCAGGTACCCCGTGACGACCACGAGAGGTAAATTGGCGGTCATAGAGAAAAATTTGGCAGTTAGTGTACCAGTTTCCAGCCCCCATGGAGGGGAAGATGGAGCACGGGCACGGCAGATTGGCGTGGAGGCAGGAGGTCCGGTCAGGACGACCTGCCACGGCGACCGGGGCGGACCGGCGAAGTCGCCGGCGCCCGCAGCATTACGGAGCCGCCCGCCAGAAGTTTCAAGGCTGCTTCGCAGCTGCGGCGCCGAGGGGTGGTGGGGGGCCGGTGATGCCGAGGATCCGCTGATAGACTCGCCGCGCCTGCCGCGCCTGCCGCGCGGCCACCCGCCGCGCCGGCAGCTGATTTCACGGTTCAGGCGTCGCGGACGGTGGGACCTGAGAGCCGAGGTGCACCGAGGATGGTACGAGGATGAAACGCCCGCTGCATCTCGCCACCGCTGCCCTCGCCGCCGCCTGCCTGCTGGTGTTCTCTGCCGCCGGCGCCGGCCCGGCCCGGGCGGCGGCGGGAGCCCCCGGCGACCCGGGGGGGGCGGCTGCCGGCGCGGCGCCCGGTGCCGGCGCCGGCCACGGGCCGCTGCCCACGATCGCCGCCCAGGTCGCCGGCATGGAGAGGCGTTCCGGCCTGCTCGACCTCTATCTCGATCGCCGGCACGGCAAGGTGTGGCTGCGCGTGCCGCCGCCCAGCGGCCCCGGCGGCGAGGTGGCGAGCTACCTTTACGCCGAGGGACTGGTCAGCGGGCTGGGCTCCAATCCGGTGGGCCTCGACCGCGGGCAGAGCAACGAGGCGCGGGTGGTCACCTTGCGGCGGCTGGGTGCGAAGGTGCTGGTCGAGGTGGAGAACCTGCGGTTCCGCGCCTTGGGCGGCGACGCCGCGGAGCGCCGGGCGGTGCGCGAATCGTTCGCGCCGTCGGTGGTGTGGGGCGGCGAGGTGGCCGCCGAGGACGGCGACGGGCAGGGCCTGGTGGACTTCACCGGTTTCGTGGTCCGCGACGCCCACGACATCGTCGGGCACATGAAGCGCGTCGGCGAGGGCTCCTTCAGCCTCGACCGTGACCGCAGCGCCGTCGATCTCGAGTCGTGCCTGGCATTCCCCGACAACCTCGAGCTCGAGGCGGCGCTCACCTACACCTCGGCCGAGCCGGGGGCCCAGGTGCGCGCCACGGTGCCGGCGCCCGGCGCCATGACCCTGATCCAGCACCAGTCGCTGCTGCGGCTTCCCGACGACGGCTACCGGCCGCGGCGGTTCGATCCGCGGTCCGGCTCCTTCGGCGTCGATTTCCTCGACTACTCGGCGCCCTTGACCGAGCCGGTGGACGCGCACTGGCTGGTGCGCCACCGCCTCGAGAAGGTCGATCCGGCGGCGCCCCGGTCGCGCGTCAAGAAGCCGCTGGTCTACTACGTCGACAATGCGGCGCCGGAGCCGCTCCGCGGCGCCCTGATCGCAGGCGCGAGCTGGTGGCGGGAGGCGTTCGAGAAAGCGGGGCTGATCGATGCCTTCCGCGTCGAGGTGCTGCCCGCCGGCGCCAGCCCGCTGGACGTGCGTTACAACGTCATCGAGTGGGTGCACCGCGCGACGCGCGGCTGGTCGTACGGCGGCGGCATCGTCGACCCGCGCACCGGCGAGCTGGTCAACGGCCACGTCACACTGGGGTCGCTGCGCGTCCGCCAGGACCTGCTGCTGTTCGAGGGGCTGCTGGGCACCGGCCGCACCGGCAGCGGCGCGCCCGACGACCCGGTGCAGCTGGCGCTGGCGCGCATCCGCCAGCTCGCCGCCCACGAGGTGGGGCACAGCCTTGGGCTCGCCCACAACTTCGCGGCCTCGACCTTCGGGCGGGCATCGGTGATGGATTACCCGGCGCCGCTCGTCGGCGTCACCCCGGCCGGCGACCTCGACGTCTCGCACGCCTATGCCACCGGCATCGGCGAGTGGGACGTGCAGGCCATCCGCTACGCCTACACCGAGTTCCCGCCCGGTCCCGACCGCGATGCCCGCGAGCGTGCCGGGCTCGACGAGATCCTGCGGGAGAACATCAGGCGCGGCATGATCTACCTGACCGACGAGGACGCGCGGCCGCCGGGCGCCGCGCAGCCGCTAGGCAACCTGTGGGACAACGGCTCCGATCCGGTGGCCGGGCTCGAGCAGGCGCTCGCGGTGCGGCGCATCGCCCTGGCGCGCTTCGGCGAGGGCAACGTGGCGACGGGAAGGCCGCTCGCGACCCTGCAGGAGGTGCTGGCGCCACTCTACTTCCATCACC
This sequence comes from Thermoanaerobaculia bacterium, assembly GCA_035544375.1. Taxonomy (GTDB): domain Bacteria; phylum Acidobacteriota; class Thermoanaerobaculia; order Multivoradales; family UBA5704; genus JASLEW01. The sequence continues at coordinate 3,105 of DATKFK010001046.1, read as the reverse complement.
GCTACCAGCTCGAGGCGGCGATCAAGGTGGTCGGCGGGCTCGACTACGCCTACTCGATGCGCGGGGAAGGTCCGCAGGAGGCGCGCCCGGTCGCCGCCGCCTGGCAGCGGCGGGCGCTCGCCGCGGCGCTCGGGGCGCTGGCGCCTGCGACCCTCGACATTCCCGAGCGGGTGGTGCGCCTCATCCTGCCACGGCCGCCGGGCCATCCGCCCAACGTCGAGCTGTTCGCCGGCGGCGAGTCGCCGGCCTTCGATCCGCTCGCGGCGGCCGCCGCGGCGGCGGACATGGTGGCAGCCGGGCTGGCGCAGCGCGAGCGCGCGGCGCGGCTGGTCGATTTCCACCGCCGCGACCCCGCGCTGCCGTCGTTCGAGGAGGTGCTGGACGCGTTGATCGGCGCCGCCTTCGCCGGCACTCCGGCGGGCGGGACGGCGAGCGGCAGGGCGAACGCGGTGGCGGGCGAGGCGGCGAGCGGGGCGGCGAGCGGCGGGGCGCACGCGGTGGCGGGTGTGGCGGCGAGCGGGGCGGGCGAGCGCCAGGCAGAGCTGCGGCGGGTCGTGCAGTGGGTGGTGGTGCGGCGGCTGCTCGACCTCGCCGGCGACGCCGCCGCCTCGCCGGGGGTGCGGGCCCGCGTCTCGGCCCGCCTCGTCGAGCTGCGGCGCAGCCTGGAGCGGCCGGCGCGGCGCGGCGCGGTGCCGGCGCCGGCGTCAAGGGCAACCGGCCGGCCTGGCGCTGCCAGCGCCGCTGGCGCCGCCGCGGCCGCCGAGCGCGCCCATCGCGACATGCTCGCCCGCGAGATCGGGCTCTTCTTCGATCGCCGCTTCGTCGAGGCCGGCCACCCCGGAGAGCCGCCGCCGCCACCGCCCGGCCAGCCCATCGGCGGCGGTGACGGTGGTTTCCCCTGGGGCGCCCCGGCCGCCGCCGGTGCGGGCGGCGCTGGTGCCATGGGCGCAGCGGGCGCCGGCGCGGGCGGCTGGAACGGCTACGGGAGAGGAGTGCCGCCGACCCTGGCCGGCTGCTCCTGGGACGAGTGAGCCCTGGCCGCCGTACTACCGCCGGCACCGGCGCCGGCAGCCGCCCGGCCGCTCGCGCGCAGCGGGGAGCCGGTCAGGCACGTGCCGCCGTGCCCAGGGGGCGCCGGTGGGTCCTGGCCGCGCTGCTCGTCGCCGTCGCGGGCGGGGTGTTGATCGGCACCCTGCTGGCGCGGTCTCCCGACGCCCGGCCAGCCGGCCCCGATGCCGCTGCGAGCGGCGGTGCTGCATCCAGCGGCTCCGCGGCGCCGGCGGCGCCGGCCGCTCCGGTGGCGCGGGCGGCCCCGGGTGCGCTGGCGGCTCCGGTGGCGCAGGCGGCTCCGGCGGCCGTCGAGCGGTTGAAGGTCAGGGTGCTGTCCGTTCGCCCCCACGACCCCACCGCCTACACCCAGGGCCTGGTCTGGGACCGCGGCACGCTCTACGAGAGCGCGGGCTTGTACAGGCGTTCAAGCCTGCGACAGGTCGACCCCCGGACCGGCGAGGTGCTGCGCCACGTCGACGTCCCGCCCGCTTACTTCGCCGAGGGCCTGGCGCTGGTCGACAACCACCTGGTGCAGCTCACCTGGAAGGAAGGGGTGGCGTTCGTCTATGACGCGCTGAGCTTCGGGCGGGTCGGCGAGCTCCACTACGACGGCGAGGGCTGGGGCCTGTGCGACGACGGCCGCCGCCTGGTGATGAGCGACGGCTCGGACCGGCTCGCCTTCCGCGATCGCCGGACGTTCGCGCTGCTCGGCGGGGTGGACGTGCGCCTGGACGGCCGGCCGGTGCAGCAGCTCAACGAGCTCGAATGCGTCGGCGGCGCCGTCTATGCCAACGTCTGGATGACCGACGAGATCCTGCGCATCGACCCCGCCTCCGGGCAGGTGAGCGCGGTGATCGACGCCGGCGGCCTGCTCGATGCCACCGAGCGGGCGCACGCCGACGTGCTCAACGGCATCGCCTACGACGCGGCGAAGAAGACGTTTCTCCTGACCGGCAAGCTGTGGCCGAAGCTGTTCGAGGTGGTTTTCGTGTCCGCCGGCGCGGGCTCCCCGGCCAGCCGTTGACAGGAGTCGGCAGCGCCGGCAGGCGTCAGCCGACAGGCGCTTCGATCTTCAGCATGCGCCCCCACGCCAGGCGGAGGTTTTCCGGCAGGTCGAGAGCGGGGAAAATCTCCTTGACCTCGTCACGGCTGACGTAGGCCCAGATGTCGTCCCATTGTGCATAGCGCAGCAGGTGCGAGATGACCCAGGCGCGCTGGTCGCTCGTCCCCTGCCGCAACATGTGACGGAGCTCTTCGGCGGTGACCTTCTGGTCGGGGAAGAAGTAGAGGTGCTCGGAGCGGCTGCCGCCCTCGCGGTTCTTGCCCGACCCATTCATGCGTTGAGTATAGCGGCCCGCGTCCGATTAGCAACCACGAGCGGCGACGCGGAGGCGCGGCCGCTCGCCGGGGTTGCGTCGCGCCGCTCGCCGGCGGGCGCGCTCGGCCCTTGACCCGGTTGTCCCTCTCCGCTACATTGCGCACGACTCGAGGCCTCGGGCGGGCATAGCTCAGTGGTAGAGCGCAAGCTTCCCAAGCTTGATGTCGCGGGTTCAAGTCCCGTTGCCCGCTCCAATCGCCCGGTTCTCCCGCGCCGACCATGCCGATCTTTCGCCGCGACGCCCCCGCCGGCCCGCCGCCCTCCGCGTCCGCCGGCGGTGCCGGCGCCGGCGAGGTCCACGGCGGCGGACGGCACGCCACCGTCACGTTCGTCGCCCCCGGCACCAGGATCGCGGGCGAGGTGAGCGGCACGACCGAGATCCAGATCGAGGGCCGGATCGAGGGCCACGTCAGGATCGACGGCCTGGTGATCGTCGGCAGCGGCGGCGTCGTGATCGGGCCCGTGCATGGACGGATGGTGCGGGTCGCCGGCCAGGTGGTCGGCAACGTCACGGGCGGCGAGCGCGTCGAGGTCAGCGCCGCCGGCAGCGTCGAGGGCGACATCGCCGCGCCGCGGGTGGTGATCGCCGAAGGTGCCTTCTTCAAAGGTAAGATCGACATGAAGTCCGACCCCAACCGGGAATCGCGCCGCCCCGCAAAGGCCGGCGCCGAGACCTC
>DATKFK010001045.1:0-3184 GCA_035544375.1 Thermoanaerobaculia bacterium | reverse complement strand
CGGGATGCGGAGGAGCGAGAAGTAATCGGCGGTGACGGAGTGGACCATCGAGGTGTAGGTGCCTTGCGGGGCCGGGCTGGGATGGCCCTCGACGCTGATATAGGTGCCGGCCCAGCCGTCGGTCGGGATCGTCGGATCGGCCAGCGCGACCTGCGCCACCCCGGGCACCGCCGGCAGCTGCTCGACGAGCCTGCGGACCACCGCGCGCACCGGCTGGACGTCGTCGTACCTGGGCCCGCGGATGTCGATGCGATAGGTCAGGACGCCGGCCGGCGAGAAGCCGAGCGGGCGGTTTACGAGCTCCCGGTAGTCCCTGGTCCTGAGACCGGTGGCAGCCAGCAGCACGACGGCGGCCACCGCCTGCACGGCGACCGCCGCCAGCGCCAGGCCGCGGAAACGCCGGCCGGCCCGGGCCGCCAGGGCGATCGCGGGAGCGCAGAGCAGCGCGAGGGCGAGCACCGCCGCGATCACCTCGGGCCGTGCCACCGCGACCCGGACCCAGCTCTTGAGCGCGAGGCCGCCGCCGGCGGCGAGCAGCGCGCGGGCGGCGAGCCAGGCCGCCAGGAGCCCCAGGGCGCCGCCGGCCAGCGCGCACGCCAGGCCCGCCGGCAGGCGCCGGCGCAGCAGCAGGCCGGCGTCGCAGCAGGCGGCGATCAGAACGGCCAGGGCGCCGAGGGCGAGCACCAGCAGGCCGTGCCGCACGCCGCCGTACCAGAAGTCCGAGAGCGCGGCGACGTGCGCTCCCATGCCCTTGTTGCTGTCCGGGTAGCGACGCGCGAGGTCCGCGGTGACGCGGTCCATCTCCTGCTGGGCCTGCGCGATGGTGACGCCGGGCCGCAGGCGCGCCACCACCGTCACCCAGCGGACCAGACGCATGGTGACGTACTCGGAGATCGGCGGCAGCTGCGACGGGATCCACAGATCGGCGGCGCCGGACAGCCCGCGGAACCCGGCCGGCGCGATCCCGGTCACGCGGTAGCGCTGGCCGTTGAGCTGCACCTGGCTCCCGATCACGCCGGGATCGCCGCCGAAGCGCCGCCGCCACAGGTCGTGCGACAGCACCGTGACGTAATCGGTGAACGGCTTGGTGTCCTCCTGCCGGGAGAAGAAGCGGCCGAATTCGGCCTGGATGCCGAGCAGCGGGAAGTAGCTGTCCGAGACCAGCTCGCCCTTGAGCCTCTCGGGCTCGGCGACCCCGTCGAGGTTGAGGGCGAGGTCGCCGTCGTCGTTGAACACCGACATCTCCGAGAACGACCTGGCGAGCCGCCGCCAGTCGGCGAAATCCAGCTGCGAGATCGGCCAGTCGGCAACCGTGCCCTGGTCGGCGAAGGTGCCGGTGAGCACCACCAGCCGGGAGGGTTCGCGGTAGGGGACGCCGCGCACCACGACCGCGTCCAGCACCGCGAGCGCCGCGGCGGCGGCGCCCAGGCCGAGGGCCATCACGAGCACTGCTGCGGCCGCCGCGGCCGGCGCGGCGCCGTTCCCTTGGCCGGTCATTCGGGGCGCAGCCCGATCGCCGGCTCGAGCCGCGACGCGCGCCGCGCCGGCAGGTAGTTGGCGACCAGGGACACCAGCAGCAGCACGCCGCAGGCGCCGCCCAGGATCGCCGGATCGGCGGCGCTGGTCTGGTACAGCACCCCGGCGAGCTGCCGCCCCAGCAGCAGCAGCGCGGCCAGGCCGCACCCGAGCCCGATGGCGGCCAGGGCGGCGCCGCGCCCCACCACCATGCGCAGGATGGCGGCGCGGTCGGCGCCCATCGACATGCGGATGGCGATCTCGCGCGTCCCCTGGGCGACGCTGTAGGCCACCACGCCGTAGATCCCCACCGCCGCCAGCACCAGCGCCAGGCCCGAGAACAGGCCGATGAGGATGATCTGGAACCGCGCCTTCTGCGCCTGCCGGTCGAGCCGCTCGGCGAGCGTGGCGACGTCGAAGACCGCGAGGTCGGGGTTGACCGTCTTCATCTCCCGGCGCAGCGCCGGCAGCAGGGCGCCGATGGCCACCCCGGGCTTGGGCCGCACCAGGAAGTTGAGCGTCAGCGGCAGGCGCAGCGGGAACTGCACGACCGGGAAGTAGACGTCCGGCGCCGGGTTCTTGTCGCCCGTGATGCCTTCGTTCTTGACGTTGCCCACCACGCCGAGGACGGTCAGCCAGGGATACTCCGCCGCGAGCGGCCCCCGCTTCAGCCGCTGGCCGAGCGGGCTCTGCCCGGGCCAGTGCTTGTCGGCCATGGCCCGGCTCACCACCACCCCCGACGGCGCGAGCTCGTGCGGCCCGAACGTGCGCCCCTGCAACAGCGGGATGCCGAGCATGGCGAAGTAGTCGGCGCTGACGGCGTGCATCATCGCCGGGTAGGTGCCGTCCGGCGCGTCGCTGGGGCGGCCTTCGACGCTGACGTAGGCGCCCGCCCAGCCGTCGGTGGGGATCGTGGGGTCGGCGATCGACACCTGCGCCACCCCCGGCGCCGCCGCCAGGCGGTCGAGGTAGTCCCGCGTCAGCCGGCGGACCAGGTCGTCGTCGCGGTAGTGCGGCCCGCGGATGTCGACGCGCCAGGTCAGGATGCCGTCGGGCCGGAAGCCGAGGTCCTGGTGGGTCAGCTTCTGGTAGCCCTTGGCCATCAGGCCGGCGCCGGCCGAGAGGATCAGCGCCAGGGCCACCTGGGCCACGACGACCGCGCTCTGGAAGCGCCGGCGCGCGCTGCCCCGCGGCGGCTCCTTGCCCTGGCGCGACAGGCTCTGGGTGATGTCCGACTGGAAGGTGACCCATACCGGCACCAGGCCGAAGACGACGCCGCACAGCGCCGCCGCGCCGGCGATCGCCGCGATCACCTCCGGCCGCCCGGCCGAAACGTGGATCCAGCTCTGGAAACGGATGCCGCTGGCCGCGATCAGGGCGTGCGTCGCCCACTGCGCCAGCAGCAGGCCGCAGGCGCCGCCGAGCAGGGCGAGCAGCAGGCTCTCGGTCAGCAGCTGGCGGACCAGCCGGCCGCGCGCGGCGCCGAGCGCCATGCTGATGGCATAGGAGCGCTGCTCGGCGACCGCGCGGGTGAGCAGCAGGTTGGCGACGTTGATGCAGGCGATCAGCAGGATGATGCAGGCGCCCAGGGTGAGGATGGCGAGGCCGCGCCGCAGATCCCCGAACCAGTGGTCCCGCAGGCTGGTGACGCGCGCGCCCATGCCCCGGT
>DATKFK010001044.1:0-4202 GCA_035544375.1 Thermoanaerobaculia bacterium | reverse complement strand
TGGTGATGAACGTCCCGGACCCCCTGGACGCGGCCTGCGCCCCCGACCTCGAGGCGGCTGCCGCGGTGGTGAAAGTGCCGGCCGCCAAGCTCGCCGCCACCTACGGCCTCGAGCCGGGCGACCGCATCACGGTGCGCGGGCTGGTCGAGATCGGCTGCCAGTTGCTGGCGCGCGCCACCGGTCCGCTGCCGGCCGGTGCGGTGGTGCGCGGCCGGGCGGCGGCGCGGATCGCCGAGCGCATCGCCGAGCTGAATGCCGCGGTCGCCGGCCTGGCGGGAGAGCACGGAGCCGTGCTGTGCGACCTGCACGGGCTGTGGCGCGAGGTGAGGACGCGGGGCCTAGAGGCCGGCCCGCGCCGGCTCACCGCCGGCTTCCTCGGCGGTTTCTATTCCCTCAATGGCTACTATCCCGGCAAGACCGGGCACGCCGCCATCGCCAACCTGGCGCTGCGGTGCCTCAACCAGGCGTTCGGGGCCGGCTTCCCGGAGATCGACCTGGCGGCGGTCGCGGCGACCGACCCGGTCACCCAGTACCTGCCGGCCGCGGGCCCCGACCTCGGCGAGGGGCCGGCGGCGGCGCCAGCCGCGGCGGCGGCTGCCCCCGCGCCGGCGACGGCTCCCACGACGGCCGTGCCGCCGCCGGACACCGCGGCCAGCCGCGCCCAGGGCGAGCGGGGCGGTTGGCCGCCGCCGCCCCCGACGCCGCGGCCGATCCGGTTGCCTCCAGGTCTCGAGGCGGTGCTCGAGCTCAACCCCGACAGGAGCTACTTCGGCGACGCGCTGCGCGCCGTCGACTGCCAGGACCCGGGCGACTGGCTGTACGGCGGCTGCCCGGGAGTGAAGTTCGGCGGGCTGGCGCTGGTCGACAGCCATCTCCACGGCAAGGTCCGCATCCGCTTCGCGCCGCCGGTCGGCAACCTCAGCCGCTTCGAGCTGTCGGTCGGCGACGGGCTGACCGGCGACGACGGCATGCTGGCCGCGCCCTGGTTCTTTAGGCTGCCCGCCCAGCAGAACCAGGTCAAGGACTATCCCGGCTTTCCGTCGGTGGGATGGGTGGACCTGGGCACGGGAGAGGTGGTGACGGCGGTCACGGACCCCCTGAACCCGAATATCCTCGACTTCAACTTCAATTTCTTCAACACGGCGCTGCTCGCGCTCGTCCGGGTGAACCCCAGCTTCCCGCAGGACCCGATCCGCTTTCCGGGGGCCTATGGCTCGGCCTGGGCGGCCTTCTCGCAGCGCTCCGACGGCCAGCTGGATTTCGAGTTCTTCGGCAGCACCTTCGCGCCGCTGGGCGGCGAGCTCGGCGGCCAGCAGGTGCGGTTCCCGCTGCCGTTCGCCGGCGGCACCCTGGACTTCGCCAGCATCCCGGCGCGCGGCTGCGCCCTGCACCCGCACATCTACCTGAGCACGCACACCGATCGCCGAGGGGCGCCCGGGGCGAGGCAGGCCGCGCCGCCGGACATCCCCACCAACACGGTCCGCGAGTTCGACTGCTTCTCCCACAACACCAGCTTCGGCGACCAGTTCACGCTGCAGAGCCCGGTGCTCGGCGGCACCGCCACCGGCCGGGCGCAGCTGCTGGGGCGCATGCTGGTGCAGTTCGGCGAGCGCGCCGGCAACTCGGTGCCGATCTACGTCAGCGCCATGGTCCCCGGCGGCTACCTGGCGCCGATGCCCCGCTCGCCGATCGAGAGCAACTCGCCCGGCTGCCTGGCCAGCGCCTGCGAGGGGTTCCCCAGCCGGCTCTCGCCCGGTCCCATCGGGTTCAACGAGTTCCTGCGCTTCCCGCGGATCAGCTATTACCTCGACGACGTCTTCCTGCTCAGCGACCCCTTCGACCTTTCGGTGGCGGCGGTGGACGTCGGCACCGGCGCCGTCCTCGGCCAGCAGCTCCATCGCGGCTTCATCGGCCAGAACGTCTTCTTCGCCCTGTTGCGGGTCGAGCCGCGGACGCCCAAGGCATCCTTCCAGTTCCGCGGCCCCGCGGTCTTCCAGCGGACGCCCTCGGGTCAGACCGTCTATCGCTTCGACGGGCAGGTGCACATCCCGTATCCGCCGGGCTTCCTGTTCCCGTACCCCAATCTCGCCACCGGTTTCCCGGCGGGCCCGGGATCGGCCCTGGATCCCTACTTCTGGGTGCAGGCGATGGACGGCGGCGGCGGCCCCGAGGCGCCCTACGTCAAGCAGGGCGGAGAGCGCGACGTGCTGGCCTCGGCCGGCGACCGCTTCTCCTACCGCTACGCCATCCCGGCGGAACCCCTCCGCCAGGCGGCCGTCTTCGAGTACCACAACCACAGCCAGGAGGGGTCCTTCCAGCTCCGCAGCCTCGCCTGGGTCCGCTTCGGCAACGCGCGCACCTCGCCTCCCCGGCAGGGACGCTACGACATCGTCACCTTTGCCGGTTTCGGCATCTGGACCAAGGCGGGCGTCGACTCGCCGGTCCCGGTCGCGGTGCAGATCTCGACCGCCGGCGATGCGCCTTACGTGGGAATCCAGGTCGGCGGCGGCGCCATCTCCAACGTCGATACCAAGCCGGAGGAGGCGGCGGCAGCGCTGCCCTAGCCGCCGCCGTGACGTGACCGTCGAGCCGCCTGGACCCGCCGCAGGGGAAGCCCGCCACGCCCTCGTCCTCTCCGGCGGCGGCGCCGAGGGCGCGTACGAGGTCGGCGTGGTGCGGGCGCTGTTCGAGGGGGCCTCGCCGGCCACCCGGAAGCTGCCGCTGCTGCCGCGGATCTACACCGGCACCTCCATCGGGGCCTACAACGCCGCGTTCCGGGCGCAGGACTGGGCCGCCGGCGCCCGGGCCGCCGGCGACCTCGACGAAGTCTGGCGCCGGCGGATCGCGTCCTCGATCCAGAGCTGCGGCAACGGCGTCTACAGGCTGCGGGCGGACCCGCTGCGCTGGGTGGAGCCGGGCTGCGCGGCCCACCCGCTGGACAACCTGGCCGCGACCGCCGGCGACGCCGCCTACTTCGCCTTTTACGGCTTGACGCGCGGCCTCAACCTGTTGCTCGGGAAGGACCCGGTCGACGTCCGGCTGTCCGAGCTGGTCGACCTGAGCGCCCTTTTCTCTTCCGATCCCATGCGATCGCTGCTCGCGGAGACGATCGACCTGGGGCGCCTCGCCGCGTCGCCGCACGAGCTGGCGATCGCCGCCACCGACTGGACCACGGGCAGGCCGGTCATCTTCGACAAGGCGCAGATCGCCGGCCCGCTGGGGACCGATGCGATCAGGGCCTCGGGCGCCATTCCCGGGATCTTCCCGCCGGTGCCGCTCGCGGGCAAGCTGTACGCCGACGGCGCGCTGCGCATGAACACCCCACTCAGGCCGGCCATCCAGGCGGGCGCCGACGTCCTGCACGTCGTGTACGTGGACCCGGACGTCGCCGACATCCCGTTCCCCCGCCTGCCCAATACGCTCGACACCCTGTACCGGGTCTACGTCATCCTCGTCGCCTCCCACCTGAACCACGACATCTTCGTCGCCGCGCTGGTCAACGAGGACCGGATCCTGGCCGAGCGGCTGGGTATCGGCGCCAACGACGGCAGGCTCGCCGGCCTGCCGCGCCTCGAGCGCGTCATGCAGCGAGCCCGGTCCGGAGAGCCCTACCGGCCGCTGGAGATCCATCGCTACCGCCCCAGGCTGCCGCTGAGCGATCTCGGCGGGCTCCTCGATTTCAACGCCAGGCAGGTGGACGGCTTCATCCAGCAGGGCTACGACGACGCGGTCCACCACGACTGCAGCGCCGAGCAATGCATCCTGCCGCCCATGCCCGGCGGCGGCGCTGCCGGGACAAACCGCTGACCGCGTGACCGGCGGCAGGCTCCGGTGGACCCGTTTTGGTCCACCGGAGCTATGGCCGGTCGGTGCGGTACGTTCAAGAATCGCTAAATATGGCGGAGGTCGGCCCGCGCGTCAACCTGCTCGGCGTCCTCCCAGGCGGGCCGTGCCGCGACCAGCTCGAAAAGGAGGAGTGAATGGGCAACCAGAGCAAGAGCGTGATTCAGGCGATGGACAGGAACACCTTCGTCCTGGGCAGGGGTCTGGACAGGATCCTTGCCGTTTTGAGCGGCAACGGGGGGGAAGGCGGCGGCTATGAATATCCCGCCATCGCCAACGGCCCCTTCGAGCAGGTCCTGGCGTTCAACAACAACGAGACCATCACGCTCAAGGGTCCGAACAAGTCGCCGCACTTCTCG
>DATKFK010001043.1:0-2094 GCA_035544375.1 Thermoanaerobaculia bacterium | reverse complement strand
GCGCAAAATCCCGCCCAGCCGCGCCGATTTGCCATCCCTGCCGCCGCTGGGGCATAGTGTGGCCCGGTGGAGATCGCATGAACAAACTCTATTCCAGCGCCGGAGAGGCGCTCGCAGGACTCGCTCGCGACGGGATGCTGGTCGCCGTCGGCGGCTTCGGCCTCTGCGGAATCCCTGAGGCTCTCATCTTCGCTCTCCGGGCCACTGGCGTGCGCAACCTCACTGTCGCCAGCAACAACGCCGGCGTCGATGGCTGGGGCCTCGGCCTCCTGCTCGAATCTCGCCAGATACGCAAGATGATCTCCAGCTACGTCGGCGAGAACGCCGAGTTCGAGCGCCAGTTCCTTGCCGGCGAGGTCGAGGTCGAGTTCGCTCCGCAGGGCACGCTCGCCGAACGCATGCGCGCCGGCGGCGCCGGCATCCCCGGCTTCTACACCCGCACCGGAGTCGGCACAGACGTTGCCAAAGGCAAAGAGGTGCGCGAGTTCGACGGCCACCAATATCTCCTCGAGCGCGCCATCAACGCCGATCTCGCGCTGGTGAAGGCATGGAAGGCCGACACCCAGGGCAATCTCATCTACCGCCGCACCGCGCGCAACTTCAACCCCAACGTTGCTACCTGCGGCCGCATCACCGTCGCCGAAGCCGAGATCATCGTCGCGCCCGGCGAGCTCGACCCCGACGAGATCCACACCCCCGGCATCTTCGTTCAGCGCCTCGTCCACAATCCGCACCCCGAGAAGCGCATCGAACGCCGCACTACGAGAAAGGAGTAGCCATGGCCTGGACACGACAGCAGATGGCCGATCGCGCCGCCCACGAGCTGCAGGACGGCTTCTACGTGAACCTCGGCATCGGCATGCCCACACTCTGCGCCGGCTGCATCCCCGCCGGCATGACCGTTGTCTTTCAATCCGAGAACGGCCTGCTCGGCATGGGCCCTTACCCGCTCGACTCCGAAGTCGACCCTGACCTGATCAACGCCGGCAAGGAGACAGTCACCTTCCTGCCCGGCGCCGCAACCTTCTCCTCCGCCGACTCCTTCGCCATGATCCGCGGCGGCCACATCGACCTCGCCATCCTCGGCGCCATGCAGGTCTCCGAGCGCGGCGACCTCGCCAACTGGATGATCCCCGGCAAGCGCGTCAAGGGCATGGGCGGAGCGATGGACCTCGTCAACGGCGTCCGCCGCGTCGTCGTGCTGATGGAGCACACCGCGCCCGACGGCTCGCCCAAACTGCTAGCGGCCTGCACGCTCCCGCTTACCGGCACACAGGTCGTCCACCGAGTCATCACCGACCTCGGCGTCATCGACGTCACACCCGACGGCTTCGTCTGTGTCGAGCTCGCCCCGGAGGTCACCTTCGACCAGCTCGCTGCAAAGACCGGCGCTCCGGTACGTCGAAACGCATAAGCCCTACGCCAACGCCGGATACACCACGCCGGTCAGCTGTTCGCTGACCCCCCACAGCCTTCGCCCCGTCTGCTCGTCGAGCGCCTGCGGGCGCGGCTGAACCACCTTCGGATAACCACCCATCTCACCGAGCCCATCCGGCCCGATGTACTGCCCGCCCTGAGCCTCAGGCGCCGTCGCGGCATACAAGGTAGGCAGGGCACCCTTTGCGTCGTCCTGAAATATCAACCCACCGACCGCCTTCACGAACCGGCTCTTAAAGTCCGTCCCGTACTGCGCAATGTTCGTGATCGAAATGCCGGGATGCACCGCGATGCTCATCAGCTTGCTGTGCGCCTCGCGCGCCCTGCGGTCCAGCTCGCGTGCAAACAGAATGTTCGCCAGCTTGGACTGGTTGTACGCTCCCCACGGCGAGTAGCTCTTCTCGCCCTGCAGGTTGTCCCACTCCATCTTGCCGTTGCGGTGCGCCAGCGAGGCCACCGTAACCACCCGCGGTGCAGGAGCCTTCAGCAGCGCTGGCACCAGCAGCCCCGTCAACGCGAAGTGTCCCAGGTGGTTGGTGCCAAACTGCCGCTCGAACCCATCCGGGGTCTGCTCGCGCTTCGGAAGCGCCATCACGCCGGCGTTGTTCACCAGCACATCCAACTTGCCCCCGCTGGAGACAAACTCCCCGGCAAATC
>DATKFK010001042.1:0-6201 GCA_035544375.1 Thermoanaerobaculia bacterium | reverse complement strand
CGGCGGCGGCGCGATGCGGTAGACCGCTTCGGCGGTGATGGGCCGGCTGAAGTAGTAGTCGGCGAGGCGTGCCTGGGCCGGCTTGTCGCGGTCCTGGCTGGTGAGCTCTTCCGGCAGCTGGTCGAGCAGCGCCGACAGCTGGATGGCGACCGCCGCCCCCTTCTCGTTGGTGACCGCGCGCTTGGTTTCCCGGGCCTCGAAGTGCAGGCGGAACGGGTGGGCAAGGTCGAGCGGGTTGCCGTGATCGTAGGCGCCGAGGTCCTTGGCGAGGTACGTCTTGCGCATGTAGTCGGACACCGCGTCGCGCAACGCCTCGGGATCCTCGCTGAGATAGAAGGCGCGGAGGTCGCGCTCGACGGCGCCCGAGTACTCGTCGGTCTCGACCGCGCGGGCGGTGCCCAGGTCGGCAAGGAAGAACTCGAGGGTCTTGACCACTCGGTTCTCCGCGGCCTCGGCCTCCGGAGTGCGGGTGAGCGCCGTCGCCGTCGGGCTGGCGATCAGCGCCAGGCGGCCCTGGTCGTCGGTCGGCAGCTCGCCGGCGCGGGCGAAGCGGTCGGTGGGGTCGATCCAGATCGAGGGCGTGCCCGGCACCACCACGATGGCATGGTTGAAGCCGCCGAATCCCGGCAGCTCCTGCTCGACGTCCTGCTCGTCGTCGCCGGCATTGAGCAGCGCGGCATAGGCCGGGATGTCCAGGGCGCGGAGGGCGGCGATGAGCAGCACCGCCTTGTCCTTGCAGTCGCCGAACTTGCGCCGCAGCGTCTCGGCCGGGGTGCGCGGCACGATGCCGCCCTGGCCAAGCTCCACGCCGGTGTAGCGGATCTCGCCCAGCCGCCCGAGCAGGCGGTTCATGGTTTCGAGCTGGGACGGTCCCGGACCGCCGGCGGCGCGGATCAGCGGCGACAGGTCGGCGCCGCGGATGGCCTGGTCGACGATCTCGGAGTAGCGGCGCGCGACGTCGGACCACGAGCGGCCGGTCGAGAACGCCAGGTAGGGGCTGCGCGGCACCTCGGGCGGCAGGCCGGGTTCGGCGGCATCGTCCGGCGTCAGGTCGCGGTAGTCGAACGTCAAGCGGCGCCAGGGACCGCCGGGCTCGGCCGCGCCGGTCGCGGCGGCGCCGGCCGCGTACGTCTCCTCGCGCGGCCGGACCGCGGGCAGCAGGCGGGTGACGTAGCGCAGCGGCGTGGCGGCCGGGGCCTCGAGCACGATGTGGACGTGGTGGACGGAGACCGAGGCCGCCACGTCGGACACCTCGACGATGCCGGAGTCGAAGAAGGGGGCGGTGTCGCGCACCGTCACCTCCTGCTCGACCACCGCGCCCGGGCCGGTCGCCGGCAGCGGGCCGCGCAGCACCCGGCCGTCGCCGAACATGTCGGGGCCGTCCTGCACCTCGCCGCTCTCGGTGAGAACGCCGGGGTCCAGCGCATGGGCGACGCCTTCCGGCGTGATCACCCGCGCCCGCACCTCGGGGCGCGCCTGGTGCCACGGCGCCCAGCTCCTCTCGACCGTCGACCAGCTGCCGTCGGCGCCGGTCGAGAGGATGCGGTAGACCAGGCGCTGGGTGTAGGTCTCGCGGCCGGCGGCGTCCAGGCTGTAGCGCTGATCGGACAGCAGCACCACGACCGGCTCGCCGTCATGCCCCGAGAAGCGGGCGGCGGCACGGGCGACGGCCGCCGGATCGGCGCTGAACGGCGCCGTCTCCCACGGTTCAGGGCCCGCGGTCGCGGCCGGGCCGCCCGGCGCGGCCGCGGCGCCCGCCCCGGCGTTGCCGGGGGTTGCGGCGCCATGCCGCGGCCGGCGCCCGTCCGCGGCGGATTTCGGTGCCGGCGCGGCCGCGGCGAGGCTCGACAGCGTGAACAACAGCAGCAGCGCCAGCGCCGGCGACGCGGGCCTGCGGGAGGCGCCCCCATCCGGCCGGCCCTCCCTCCCGCCCCCTTCGGCTGTCGATCTCTCTGGCGACCCGTGAGGCTCTTGCGGCAAGCTGCTGATCACGTCCCATCCCTTCGCATTGGTGCAGGCGAAAAGGCTATCACGGCGATGTGGAGACTGCGTCACGACGCCGTTGCGACGCCGCCTCCGCGCCGCCGCGAGCGGCATTGCCGGGATGGGAGCATCGCATGGAGAATGTGCTATATTTTCATACCACCGGTTTGTGAAGTGTCCTTCCCGGTTCCAATGGATTCCGAGGCGGCCACCACCAATCCGCCTTGCAGCGACTGGTCGCCGCCCATTCCGGGCTGGTGATGTGGGGCCTCTGGCCAAGGAGTGAGGATGGGTAGGAAGCTTTTCGTCGGCAACCTGAATTTCGACACCACCAGCGACGACCTGAAAGAGCTGTTCGCAACGGCTGGGCTCTGCGAATCGGCGCAGGTGATGACCGATCGGGCGACCGGCAGGTCGCGCGGCTTCGGGTTCGTCGAGATGAGCACCGATACCGAGGCCCAGAAGGCGATCGAGGAGCTGAACGGGCGCAGCTTCCAGGGTCGCAACCTGAACGTCAACGAGGCGCGCGAGCGCACCCCCGGCCCGCCGCGCGGACCGCGTCCCGGCGGCGACTTCGGCGGCAGCCGCGATGGCGGCGGCTTCGACTCTGGCGGTTTCGGCGGCGGCTTCGGCGGCTTCCGCGGCCCCGGCGGGCCCAAGCCGCGCAAGGACGGCGGCAGCCGGCGCGGCCTGCGGGCGCGCAAGCGCAGCCTCTGACCGACGCCTCGTCCGGCCGCTTTTCAGAACAGATCGAAGATCAGGATCCGCGCGTCCAGCGGGCCGTTCTTGACCGGCAGCCGCCGGCGCGGGCGCAGGCCGATGTGCTTGCCGAGGCCCTCGCCGCCGGCCAGCACCACCGCGCGCCAGCCTTGGAAATGGTGCTTGAGCAGGCTGCCCAGCTCTCGCCAGTGGCCGGCGTCGGCGGCGGTCCGTTCGCCGTACGGCGGGTTGAGCGCCACCAGCCCCGGCGATAGGCCGCGCCCCGCGGGCGGCCGGCAGGAGGCGGCGTCGCCGCGGGTCAGCTGGGCGCGCTGGCGCAGCCCGGCGCGTTCGAGGTTGGCGCGCGCGGCGCGCAGCGCCTCGGCCGAGCGGTCGTTGCCCACCAGCCGCACCCCCTGGCCGGGTGCCGGCAGCGCCTCGGCGCGCACCGCGGCGAACGTCGCGGCGTCGAAGCCGGGCAGGCGCTCGAACGCCCAGCCGGCGCCTCCCAGGTCCCGCGGCCGCAGGCTTCCAGACGCGGTGCCGAGCGCCGCCCACCCGGCTTCGACGAGCAGCGTTGCCGAACCGCACATCGGGTCCACCACCGCTCCCTGGCCGTCCCAATCCGCCGCGAGCACGCACGCGGCGGCGAGCGACTCGCGCACCGGCGCGGTGGTCGAGAGCGCGCGATAGCCGCGCCGGTCGAGCGGTTCGCCGGAGGTGTCGAGCAGCAGGGTCGCCCGGTCGGCGTGCAGGCGCAGGCGCAGCTGCAGGTCCGGCGAGGCGCGATCGACGTCGGCCCGCCGCCCCCACCGGTCACGCTGACCATCGACCAACCCGTCTTTCGCCTTTAGCGCCGCCCATCGCGTGTCGCGGATGCGCGAGGCGGTCGCGGTCGCCTGGATGACGAAGCTGCGATCGGGGTGGAGCAGGCCGGCCAGGTCGAGGTCCGGCGCCGCGATCTCGATGCCGGCGGCGCCGGGCCCGCGCCCCGCGCCGCTCGCGGCCCCGGCGCTGCCGGATGCCACGGCGCTGCCAGATGCCACGGCGCGGGCGCCGGCGGCGAGGGCCGCACCGTCGGCGGCGGGCCAGCTGGCGAGCTCGACCAGCACCCGGTTGGCGGTGCGCAGGCGCCAGTTGGCCCGCCAGCAGTCCGGCCAGGCGCCGGCGAAACGCACCGCTCCGCGCTGCCGCTCGCGCGCCGTGGCGCCCAGACCGGCGAGCTCGCCGTCGAGCAGCTCCTCGAGCCCCGAGGCGCAGGTGGCGACCAGCGCCAGGCGTTCAGCCGCGACCACGCGGCACCCGCGGGCTGGACGCGCTCGCGCCGGGGGCAAGGCTTGCGGTGCCGCCGGCCTCGGCATGCCGCTTCAGGAAGGGCACCATCAGGCCGAGCAGCTCCGCCGGACGTTCCTCCATCGGCAGGTGACCGGCGCGGGGGATGGTCACGAACTCTCCGGCGGGCAGCTTGCCGGCCGCGCGGCGGCCGGCCTCCACTCGAATCAGCCGGTCCTCGGCGCCCCAGACCACCAGTGCCGGAACGGCGATCCGCTCGAGCTTCACTCCGCCGCCGGCCGCGGCCGCGCCCGCCGCGGGGCGGGGGAGCGGAGCTGTCAGGCCGTAATAGGCGTCGACCTCGCCCTCGACCCGCAGGCGGTCGAGGTAAGCCCGCACCAGCGCGGGTGTCACCACGGCGGGATCGTAGACGCTGGCGAGCAGCGAGCCCCGGATGCGACGGGGGCGGAGCGCCAGCCGCACGAAGAGCTGATCGAGCGGACGCAACGCCGCAAGGCGGCTGCGCCGGTCTTCGGCGTAGGTCGGCGCGGCGCTGTCCACCAGCACCATGGCGCGCACCAGCTCGGGGTGCCGCGAGGCCAGGAACAGCGTCAGGCTGCCGCCGTACGAGTGGCCGACGAACTGGGCTCGCCCAATGCCCAGCGCCGCGAGCACCCCGAGCACCAGGCGCTCCTGTCCCAGGGGGGTATAGCTCTGCGGATCGTGCGGGCGCTCGGTCCAGCCGAAGCCGTTGAGGTCGGGCGCCACCACCCGGAAAGAGCGCGCCAGCTCGGGCATCACCCGCCGCCAGGTGTAGCTGGACTCGCCGAAGCCGTGGAGCAGCACGACCGGATCGCCGGCCCCCTGCTGCTCGACGTAGACCTGGCGTCCATCCACCTCGACGAACCGATTGTCCGGCTGTTCGCGGCGCACCTCGGCGAACGGACGCAAGGCCGCGCAGGCCGTCAGCAGCAGCGCCGCCGCGCCTCCCGCCGCCAGCGCCGCCCGCCAGGATTCCGCTCGGGGCCGCGAGCGGGCCGGCGGGTTCGCGAGATAGCGGGAGCGCACGGCGGGATCTTAGTCCACCAGCCAGCACCGCCGGCACCGGCCGCCGCGGGCCCGCGCCGCCGGCGGCGCCCGGACCGCCTCCCGGTGGCGCGGCCGGTTCCAAGGGGGGCAGGTTTTGGCACCGGTTTTCGACTGCAAATGTCACCGGCCGTCCCTATCGTCGGCCTGGCAAGCGCTACCGGAGCGACCGCCGATGTCCATCGTCCTCGAGCACCTGACCAAGCGCTTCGCCGGCCATCCGGTGGTCAACGGCGTATCGCTGCAAGCCGGCGACGGCGAGCTCTACGTCCTGCTTGGACCCTCGGGCAGCGGCAAGAGCACCCTGCTGCGCATGATCGCCGGGTTGGCCGACGTGGACGCCGGCAAGGTGATGCTCCGTGGGCGCGACGTCACCGGCCTGCCGCCGGCGCGGCGCGGCGTCGGCTTCGTGTTCCAGAGCTATGCCCTGTTCCGCGGCATGACCGCCGCCGAGAACGTCGAGTTCGCGCTGCGCATCCGCGGGGTCGGGGCCGACGAGCGCCGCCGCCGCCGCGACGAGCTGCTCGAGCTGGTCGGCCTGACCGGGCTCGGCGGGCGCACGCCGCGCCAGCTCTCGGGCGGCCAGCAGCAGCGCGTGGCGCTCGCCCGCGCCCTCGCCCATCAGCCGCAGGTGCTGCTGCTCGACGAGCCCTTCGGGGCGCTCGACGCCCGGGTCCGCCTCGAGCTGCGCCGCACGGTCCGCGCCATCCAGCGCGAGCTGGGAATCACCACCCTGTTCGTCACCCACGACCAGGAGGAGGCGTTCGAGCTCGCCGACCGGGTGGCGGTGATGAACTTCGGCAGGCTGCTCGAAGAGGGGCCGCCCGACGAGCTCTACCTGCGGCCGGCCACCGAGTTCGTGGCCACGTTCCTCGGCACCGCCAACCTGATGGTGGGCGAATGCTCGGCCGACGGCGTGCGCCTGGGGCCGGTGCGCTTCCCGCTGGGCACCAGCGGCGGCGAGGCCCCCGGCGCGCCGCGGCGCGTGCAGGTGCTCTTCCGTCCCGAGGACGTGGCGCTGTGCGGCTCGGAGGCGGCGCTGGCGAGGCTCTCCCTGCCGCCTCTCGGCCGCGCGGCGGTCGAGCAGCGGGCCTTCGTCGGCTCCTACGAACGCCTGCGCCTGCGCCTGCCGCCCCTGCCGGGGGTGCGGCCCATCGCGCC
>DATKFK010001041.1:0-2757 GCA_035544375.1 Thermoanaerobaculia bacterium | reverse complement strand
CCACCCTGTTCAAACGCTGCGTGGCGGGCCTCGAGAGCGACGCGCTCAAGGCCTGGCGCCAGCTCGCCCTGGGAAAGGACGCCACCTCGCTGGCCGACTTCCATGCCTTCACCGGCAACCTGCGCCTGCGCGGCAACCCGGCGGCGGCGCGCATGGCCGCGGTCGAAGCCCACGGCGCCGCCTTGCTCAGCGCCGAGATCCGCCCCCTCTTCGTCGACCGTGCGCGCGGCTTCTGGGGCCGCGTCGCCCAGTGCTGCGGCGGCCGCTACCCGTTCATCAGCCCGCGCCAGCTGCGCCGGCAGCAGGAGAGCTACAGCCAGGGCTTTGCGCGCGGATCGGGAGCGTGGGTGGACGAGTCGCGGGACGCCCACGTGCGCGAGGTCAGCGACACGCTCGACCTCCAGACGGCGAGCCTGGATGCCATCGACCGCCTCTTCTTCGAGGGCGGGAGCCTCGACAGCCTGTTCACCGACTTTGCCCTCGATCCGCTGGTCGACGGCAAGGAAAAGATCATCGACTTCGTCGGCGCCGACAAGGAGCGGCTGCGCGTCCTGCGCCAGTGGCAGCGTTTCCTCTACGCCGAGAAGGGCGCCGGCGGCGGCACCGGACAGCAGCTCAGGGTCAAGCTGGTCGATCGCTCGAGCGCGCCCCCCCAGGTCTTCCTCGGCGAGCGGATGAGCCAGGTCGACTTCTTCGGCGCCAACCCGCTGCGGCCCTCGACCGATGCCAACCGCGTGCGGGTGCTGACCCTGCCGCTGGCGCTCGAGGAGCGTCCGACGTCGGTCGTGGGACGCAACGAGGACAGGGACGGCTGGACCGGCCGGTTGACCCTGCGCGGCGGACCGCTCAAGATCCCTTACTTCGTGCATCTCGCGAGCACCGGCAGGCCGCGCGAGGCGGGCCGCGTCTGGACGGTGCGCCTGAAGCTGCCGGACTTCCAGCAGCCGCAAACCAGGCTGGACGGCCAGTTCGAGCTCACCTTCGACCGTGCCCTGCCCGACGTGCTGCCCGACGAAGGCGATGTCCCCTAGTTCCGAGCGGATCTCGCTGCTCGGGGGCCTCGGCCGCCTCCTGGGCTCGCGGCGGCGGCGGACGCTGCTCCTCTCGTTCTCGGCCTACGGCAAGCTGCCGGTCTACAAGGATTTCCTGCGCCTTGGGATGAGCGGTGGCGAGGCCCAGGCGTTCCGGCAGTGGCTCGACCGCGGGTTCAGCCGTTTCTGGGAGGCGGACGAGGTCTGCAGCGCCCACCATCCCATCGCCGGTCACGGTTTCGTGCTGGGTTGGAGCGGCGCGCCGGGGCGCCTCGCCGGTTGTCTATGGGGGAGCCACGACCAGGGAGAGCTGCGGCGCTTCCCCTTCGCCTTGTTCGTGGCGTTGCCCCGGGGCGTCGGGCCGCTCGCCGAGCTGCATGTGCTCGCGCAGCTGATGCCGGCGGCGGCGGCTCTCCGGCTGCAGGTGGCCGGCGCGGCAGGAGCCGAGGAGTTCTACCGGCAGGTGCGGGCCGCGACGTTGACGCTGCGGGTCGAGAGCCAGGGCGAGCTGCTGGAGCAGCTGCGGCGCGAGGCTGGCGAGATCACCGTCGGCAGCTTCGCGGCGTCGCTGTTCGGCGGGCCCGAGGACGAGGCCGCGGCCCGCAAGGGCTCGGCCCTGCTCGCATTTCTCGGCCGCGTCCGGGCGCGTGCGGGCGCCGCGGCGCCGCCCTTCGCATGCCGCCTCCCGGTGTCGCCGCTGCTGCCGGCGCTGCGCCAGGCCGAGATCTGGGGCGTCGCGCTCGGCCACGGCAGCGCGCCGCTCAACTGCCTGCTGCCGGTCGCCCTCGCCGCCCGCGAGGATGACGGCGTGGCGGCCGGCGTGACGGCGGGCGTGACGGCGGGCATGACGGCGGGCATGGCGCTCTTCGCGCGCGACCTGCGGCCCGAGGACGTCCTGGTCCTGCATCCCGACCCGCCGCACTACGAGCACGCCGAGGATCTCCGGCGCGACGTGCCACGCCTGCCCGACCATCCGCCTGCCGATCGGTCCCTGGTCGACGAGCTGCTGGCCCGCCCGCTGGCGGCGCTGCTGGACCCAGGCGTCCTGGCGTCCCTTGGAGGCTGAGACCATGGCACACGTCCTCGGCGCCGACTTGCAGCGCTGCCTCGATCCGTTCCCGGGCGGCCAGCCGTTCGGCGACGACGTCAAGTACGATGCGGTCTACCTCGAGCTGCGGGCCGAGGTGCAGAAGCTCACCGCGATGAGCTCGAGCGAAGGGGCGATCGACTGGAAGGCGATCCGGCTGCACGCCGTCGCCATCCTGGCCGGCCGCTCGAAGGACTTGACCGTCGCCTCCTATCTGACCCTGGCGCTCTTCCATCTCGACGGCTACGGCGGCCTGGCCGATGGCCTGGCGATCCTGGAGAAATTCTGCGGTGCCGACTGGGAGGGCATCTATCCGCCCGCGGCGCGGCCGCGCAACCGGGTGGCGGCGCTCGAGTGGCTGGTGACCCGTCTCGGTCCGTTCATGGAAGAGCGGCAGCCGGTGGTGGCCGAGGCTGGCCTGCTCGCGCCGCTGCGGGACCAGCTGGCGGCCCTGCAAGAGACGATCAAGGCGCGGCTGCTGCACGAGGCGCCGTCGCTCGGCGACCTGATCAAGGCGCTCGGCACGCATCTCGAGAAGGTGCAGCCTCCGGCCGGGGCCCAGGCGGCCGGCGGCGGGGCCGCACCCGCGGCGGCGGCGGCGGAGAGCACGGCCCTCGGCGCCCAGCGGACCGCCGGGCC
>DATKFK010001040.1:0-2457 GCA_035544375.1 Thermoanaerobaculia bacterium | reverse complement strand
GCGGCGGCGGGGCCGGCGGGCGCTGGTAGCGGGGCGGCGGCGCCGATTGGCGCTGGGCCTGGAACTGGCGCGGTGGCGGCGCCGACTGGCGGCGGTTCACGGTCTGCTGCCCGCCTCCCCCCGGCGCCATCTGGCGCCGGGGCTGAGCCTGCGCCTGGCGCGGCGGCGGGGCCGACCGGGATGGGGCCTGCTGGCGGCTGCGAGCGGCCGGCGCCGCCTGGCGGCGGACCTGGCCTTGCTGCGCCCGCTGCGCGGGGGCCCGTGCGGCGCGCTGCGACGGTGGCACATAGCGGTGGACCTGCTGCGCCCGCGCACCCTGCCGCGGCGGCACGCCGCCCCGCGTCCGCTGCGGCGGCGGAGTCACCTGCCGGCGTCCGAGGGCCTGCTGACGTTGCCGGCCCGCCGGAGCGGCCTGAGACCGGGCTTGTGCCTGTCGTTGCGACCGCGCCGCCGGCGTGGACGCGGCGTTGCGGCCGGCGGTTACCTGGGCGGAGCGAGCTCCGGCCTGGGGCTGGCGGCCAGCCAGGCGGAACTGGGCAGCCTCGCCGCGCCGCTGCTGGGCCAGTTGCTGGGCGACGCGGCCCGTCGCGACCGACCGCGGAGCGACCCGCGTCGGATCGGGCGCGTTGGCGCGCCTGACGACCGAGGCCGGGTGGAACATGGCGACGGTGTTGCCGCTGACGCGGGCCACCCTGGGGTCGCTGGCGTTGGCAAGCCGCAGCTGGCGCACCGGCTGGCCGGTCACCTGCTGGATCCTGTTGACCGGCACGGAGCCGTTGAACACGCGCCCGCCGTCGACCCGGTAGTTGGTGATGTTCCTGGTGTTGTGGAAGAAGCCCACGTTGCGGTAGGGCGGCAGGATGTAACCGCCGACGTTCACCGCCAGGAAGGACCGTTCCGGCACGAAGCAGTACGAGCCCGGGTCGATGCCGACGGCCAGGTTGAAGCCGCCGAGGTCCAATCCGACGCCGGCGCTCCAGCCGACGTCCGGCGGCAAAGCCGCCCAGCCCAGGTAGCCGTCACCTTCCTGCCAGGACACCCAGGCCGGACCCCAGTCGGTTCCGGGCACCCACTCCCAGCCATAGTCCGGGTCGAGGGCCCAGCGGCCGTAGTGATAGGTCGCCCAGCCGAAGGGCTCGGACGAAACCCAGGTCCAACCGTAGTCGGTGTAGGCCCAGCGGCCGTAGGAGTAAGGACGCCAGCCGTGCCGGATGTGGCGCGGCAACCATACCCAGCCGTAGCTCGGGCGGTTGACCCAGTAGCCGTAGGGCGCCAGGTTGCCGTAAAAGGCATCCACGCCGACGGTGCCGTTGATGCCGACTGCCACCCCCACGGCGGCGTTCAGCGCCGGCCGCGTCAGCGCCGGAGCGGGCGGCTGCGCGGCTGCGGCGACGCTCAATGCGCCGGCGAGCACCAACGCTGTCAATGCGGTTCTTGTGGTTCTCATGTCTCACCTCGTTGTGCGGCGGCGCGTCGAGCTGCGCGATTGGAGGGGAACCGCCGCGAAGGATTTAAGGTGAACCGGCGCCGGGCCGCGCAGCGGAGGCCGGCGTCGCAATCTGTAACCGCAAGAACTGTGCCGCTCGGCGTGGGGATCCTCCGGCATCTTGGCTTCGACCGGCACAAGTTGCTGGTTCGTTGAGGCTTAGGACTTTGGATGCGCTGTCGGGCCGGCGCCCGCTTGGCCGCATGTGGCTTTCCGGCGAATGCCGAAGCGACCGTCCGTTGGATAGGACGCCTCCTCTCTGCTCGCTTTCGGCGCCGCCGTCGCCGTTTGGGCCTCGCCCCCAGGCGCAGGGTGCGCGTCACGCGCGGTGTACGATCCATGCCGCCGCCCCCGCAAGTGAGGACTGTAGAGGCTTCGACGCAGGGCGCCGGCACAGGAGGGCGATGGTACGGCGAGGAAGCGATGACGGCAGCTTACAGGCGGAGCTCGAGCGGCTCTACGCGCTGCCGCCGCCCGCCTTCACCGCGGCCCGCGACGAGCTCGCCGCGCGGTTGCGGCAGGAAGGCCGGCGCGACGACGCCGCCGCGGTGAAGGCGCTGCCTCGCCCGACTCCTTCGTCGTGGGCGGTGAGCCGGCTGATGCGTCTCGAAGCGACGCGCTTCCAGGCGCTGCTGGCCGCCGGCCGGCAGGCGCGCCAGGCGCAGCGGCAGGTGACCGGCGGTGGCCGCGCCGCGCCGGCGGCGACCGCCGCGCGGCTGCGCGAGACGCTGCAAAGCGCCAGGAACCTGATCGAGGAGCTGCGCCGGCGCGGCCTCGAGCTGCTCGCCGCGAGCGGCCGGCCGGCCACCGCCGCCAACGCCGATCGGCTCGGCGCGGATCTGCAGGCCCTGGCTTTCACCAAAGGCGCCGAGAGCGCGATCGAGCGCGGCTGGCTCGACCACGACCTCGACGCTCCCGGCTTCGAGGTGCTGGCAGGGCTTCAGGCGGCGGCCGGCCCCGCCGCGGCGCGG
>DATKFK010001039.1:0-3632 GCA_035544375.1 Thermoanaerobaculia bacterium | reverse complement strand
GACGCCCTGCCGCTCGGCGCCCACGGCAAGATCGACCGGCGCGCGCTGCCGGCGCCGGGCCGCGAGCGGCCGCCGCTCGAGCAGGAGTTCGTGGCGCCGAACGGCGCCGCCGAGCAGGCGATCACCGCGGTCTGGGGCGAGTTGCTGAGACTCGACCGGGTGGGGGCGAAGGACAGCTTCTTCGATCTCGGCGGCCACTCGCTGCTGGTGGCGCAGGCGCAGGCGCGGCTGCGCGAGCGGACGGGAAAAGAGGTGCCGGTGGTCGAGCTGTTCCGCCGGCCGCGGGCGGCGGAGCTGGCGCCGTTGCTGGAAGGGGCGCGCCAGGGCGAGCCGGGTGACGGCCTGCCGGCGCCGCCGCCGCTGCTGCCGGCGCCGCGCGACGGCCGGCCGCTGCCGCTCTCCTTCGCGCAGGAGCGCGTCTGGCTGCTCGACCAGCTCGAGCCGGGCGGCAACCTGGCCTACAACTTCCAGGTCGCGACCTGGCTGCGCGGCCCGCTCCGCCCGGGGCCCCTGCGGCGCGCTCTCTCCGAGATCGTGCGCCGCCACGAGGTGCTGCGCACCTCGTTTCCGGCGGCGGGCGGCGTGCCCATCCAGATGATCCATGCGCCCCGGCCGGTGCCGCTGCCGCTCCTCGACCTGGGCTTCCTGCCCGCCGCGCGGCGCCGCGACGTTGCCGAGGGCCTGATTGCGGAGCTGGTGGCGCGGCCCTTCGACGTCGCGCGCCTGCCGCTCATCCGCTGGCGCCTGCTGCGCCTGGACGCCGGACGGCATGCGCTCGTCCAGGTCGAGCACCACCTGGTGCACGACGGCTGGTCGCTCGCCGTGCTGCTGCGCGAGCTCGAAGCGCTGTACGAGGCCTTCGCGCGCGGCGCGCCCTCGCCGCTGCCCGCGCTCGCGGCGCAGTACGCCGATTACGCGGTCTGGCAGCGCGGCTGGCTCGCCGGCGAGGCGCTCGAGCGCCTGCTCGCCTTCTTCGAGCGCAAGCTCGCCGGCAGCCCGGAAGCGGCTGAGATCGCGGCGGACCATCCCCGCCCGCCGGGGGGCTCGTTCCGCGGCGACGTCCATGTCCAGGCGCTGGCCCCCGAGCTCTACCAGGCGCTGCGCCGCTTCGGCCGCGGCTCGGGCTTCACGCTCTACATGACGATGCTCGCCGGCTTTCTCGGTTTGCTGCACCGCGCCACCGGGGACGCCGATCTGGTCATCGGCACCAGCAACGCCAACCGCCGCACGCGCGAGCTCGAAGCGATGATCGGCATGATGGTCAACAGCCTGGTGCTGCGCGCCGACCTCTCGGGCCGGCCGGGGTTCGCGGCGCTGCTCGAGCGGGTGCGCGAGGCCGCGCTCGAGCTCTATGCCCGGCAGGACCTGCCGTTCGAGCGCCTGGTCGAGCGCCTGCGGGTGCCGCGCCGGCCGGGACGCAACCCGATCTTCCAGACCATGTTCAACTTCCACGACGCGCCGATCCCCGATGCGCGCTTTGCCGATCTCGAGATGAGCCCCGAGCTGCGGGTCAACCGCACCGCCAAGCTGGACCTCAACCTGATCGTCGTGCCGCGCGCCGAGCAGCGGGCGGGACGGGCCGCATCCGGCGAGGACCTCTCGGCCACCGTGCGCTGGGAGTACAACCGCGATCTTTTCGACGCCGCGACGATCCAGCGCCTGGCGGCGTGTTTCGCGAGGCTGCTCGCCGGCGCGATCGCCGATCCCACTCTCGCCGTGGCCGAGCTGACGCTGCTGGACGCGGCCGAGCGCGCCGCCGTCCTCCGCGACTGGAACGACACCCGGGCCACCTTCCCGAGCGCGGCTTCGATTCCCGAGCTGTTCATGGGCCAGGCCGAGCGCGCCCCGGACGCGATCGCGCTCGCCGGCGACGACCAGGCGCTGAGCTACGGCGAGCTGGCGCGCCGCGCCGGCCGCGCCGCCCACCGGTTGCGCCGGCTGGGCCTCGGCCGCGGCGACCTGGTGGCGCTTGCCGGCGAGCGCTCGCTCGCCGCGATCGAGCAAATCCTGGGCATCCTCGCGGCCGGCGCGGCGTACCTGCCGCTCGACGCCACCCATCCCGCCGAACGCTTGGAATGGATGCTCCGCGCGAGCGGCGCGCGGCTGGTCCTGGGCGAGGAGAGGCTGCTGGCGCGCCTGGCGGGCGCGGGGGTGCCGGCGGCGGCGTTCGGCGGCGCCTTGGCGGCGGCGGCCGCGCCTCCCGCGCTGCCCGGCGCCGGCGACCTCGCCTACGTGATGTACACCTCGGGCTCCACCGGGCGGCCCAAGGGAGTGGCGGTGACGCACGCCAACGTCGTGCGGCTGGTCCGCGGCAGCGGCTGCGCGCGCTGCGGCCCGCAAGAGGTCTTCCTGCAGCTCGCGCCGCTCTCCTTCGACGCTTCGACCTTCGAGCTCTGGGGGCCGCTGCTCAACGGCGGCCGCCTGGTGGTGCCCCCGCCCGAGACCCCGACGCTCGGCGCGCTCGGCGAGACCCTCCGGCGCCACGGCGTGACCACGCTGTGGCTCACCGCCGGCCTCTTCCACGAGATGGTGGACGGCAACCTTGCCGGACTGCGGCCCCTGCGCCAGCTGCTCGCCGGCGGCGACGTGCTGTCGCCGGAGCACGTCGCGCGCCTGCTCGCCGCGCTGCCCGGGCTCACCCTGATCAACGGCTACGGCCCGACCGAAGGGACGACGTTCACCTGCTGCCAGCCGCTGCGGCTGCCGCCCGGACGGCGGCTGGAACCCGTGCCGATCGGCCGCCCGATCGGCAACGCGCGCGCCTACGTCGTCGACCCCGAGCTCCGGCCGCAGGCGATCGGCTTCCCGGGCGAGCTGCTCATCGGCGGCGGCGGGCTGGCGCTCGGCTATCGCGGGCAGGCCGAGCTGACCGCCGAGCGCTTCATCCCGGACCCCTTCGGCGCGCCGGGCGAGCGCCTGTATCGCACCGGCGACCGGGTGCGCTGGCGCGCCGGCGGCACGCTCGACTTCCTCGGCCGCATCGACCGCCAGGTCAAGATCCGCGGCTTCCGCGTCGAGCCGGAGGAAGTCGAGGCCGCCCTGCTGCGGCTGCCCGCGGTCGCGGCAGCCTGCGTCGTCGTCTTGCGCACCCCGCCCGCCGCGGCGCGGCTGGTGGCCTACGTCGTGCCGGCCGCGGGCGCCGGCGCGGCGGCGGGCGCCCAGCGTGCAGCCGTGACCCAGGGACCGACCGGTGCGCTGGCCCGCGAGCTGCGGAGCCGGTTGCCGGAGTACATGGTGCCGGCCGTCTTCGTCGAGCTTCAGGCGCTGCCGCTGACGCCCAACGGCAAGGTCGACCGCGCCGCCCTGCCCGCGCTGCCCGCCCCCGGCGCCGGCGAGCCGGCGGGTCCCTTCGCCGCGCCGCGCGATCCGGCCGAAGAGATCCTCGCCGGCTTCTGGGCCGAGGTGCTGGGGGTCGAGCGCGTCGGGATCCGGGACGACTTCTTCGCCCTGGGCGGCCATTCGCTGCTCGCCACCCAGGTGATCAGCCGCCTGCGCGCGGCCACCGGCGCCGAGCTGCCGGTGCGGGAAATGTTTCAGTCGCCGACCGTCGAGGCGCTGGCGCGGGCGGTCACCGCGGCCCTGGCCGCGGACAGCGCCGGCAGTGCGGGCGGCGCCGGCCTGATGCCGCCGGC
>DATKFK010001038.1:0-3841 GCA_035544375.1 Thermoanaerobaculia bacterium | reverse complement strand
CAAAGATCAACATCCCGTACAAGCCGGAGCCTACCCCGCCGAAGATGACTTCGCCGAGCATGATGTTGGTGAGGGGGACCAGGCCGCGGAAGACCGGCCGGGCGGCGAGCAGGCCGGCGGCAACATGGAAGGCAAGGAGGTGCGCTTCGGCATCTTCCAGAGCGCGCTCTTCGCCACCGTCACCACCGACGCTTCGTGCGGCGCGGTGAACGGCCAGCACGATTCCTTCACGCCGCTCGGCGGCATGGTCCCGATGCTCAACATCATGCTCGGCGAGGTGGTCTTCGGCGGCGTCGGCGCCGGGCTCTACGGCATGCTGGTGATGATCGTGCTCACCGTCTTCATCGCCGGCCTGATGGTCGGACGCACGCCCGAGTACCTGGGCAAGAAGATCGAGTCCAAGGACGTCAAGATGGCGATGCTCTACGCCCTGATCTTCGCCTTCAACATCCTGGTGCTGGCGGCCTGGGCGAGCGTCACTCCCTACGGCACGGCGGTGCTGGGCAACTCGGGGCCGCACGGCCTGTCCGAGATCGTCTACGCCTTCACCTCGGTGACCGGCAACAACGGCTCGGCCTTCGGCGGCCTCTCCGCCAACACCCCCTGGTACAACTGGACGCTTGGGATCGCCATGCTGGTCGGGCGGTTCCTGATGATCGTGCCGATGCTGGGGATCGCCGGCAACCTGGCGACCAAGAAGGCGGTGCCGCCTTCTGCCGGCACGTTCCCGGTGCACACGCCGCTGTTCGTGGCGCTGCTCCTGGGGGTGATCCTGATCGTCGGCGCCCTGACGTTCTTTCCGGTGCTGTCGCTGGCGCCGATCGTCGAGCACCTGCTGATGCAAGCGGGGACGATGTTTTCCTAGCAGTTGGTCGGGGCAGAGACTTCCTCCCGGATACGGAAAGGCAACTCCATGGCAGAGCGCGTACAGAAGCGTCCCCTCTTCGATCCCGCGATCGTCCGGCGGGCGCTCAAGGATTGCTTCGTCAAGCTCGATCCGCGCCAGGTGGCGAAGAACCCGGTGATGTTCGTGGTCGAGGTGGGGAGCGTGCTCACCACCCTGCTGATCGTGCGCGACGCCGCCTCGGGGCAGACGGCGCACCTCGGGTTCACCATCCAGGTGACGCTGTGGCTCTGGTTCACCGTGCTGTTCGCCAACTTCGCCGAGGCGATGGCCGAGGGGCGCGGCAAGGCGCAGGCCGATACCCTGAGGCGGGCCAAGACGGAAGCGATGGCCAACCGCATCGTCGGCGACACGGCGGCGCCGGTCGAGCAGCTGCGCACCGAAGCGGTGCCGGCGCCTGTGCTGCGCAAGGGCGACGTGGTGCTGATCGTGGCCGGCGAGACGATCCCCGGCGACGGCGAGGTGATCGAAGGCGTCGCCTCGGTGGACGAGGCCGCCATCACCGGCGAGAGCGCGCCGGTGATCCGCGAGTCCGGCGGCGACCGCTCGGCGGTGACCGGCGGCACCAAGGTGATCTCGGACTGGATCAAGGTGCGGATCACCTCGAACCCGGGCGAGACCTTCCTCGACCGCATGATCGCCCTGGTCGAGGGCGCCGAGCGCCAGAAGACGCCGAACGAGATCGCCCTCAACATCCTGCTGGCCGGGCTCACCATCATCTTCCTGCTGGCGGTCGGGAGCCTGCTGCCGTTCGCCATCTACAGCGTCGGCGCCTCGTCGCCGGCGGCCGGCTTCCAGGCCTCGGCGCCGCCTTCGATCACGGTGCTGGTGGCGCTGCTCGTCTGCCTGATCCCGACCACCATCGGCGGCCTGCTGTCGGCGATCGGCATCGCCGGCATGGATCGCGTGATCCAGCACAACGTGCTGGCCATGTCGGGCCGAGCCGTCGAAGCGGCGGGCGACGTGGACACGCTGCTGCTCGACAAGACCGGCACCATCACGCTCGGCAACCGCCAGGCGGTCGAGCTCATCCCCCTGGCCGGCGTCCTGGAGACCGATCTGGCCGACGCGGCACAGCTCTCGAGCCTGGCCGACGAGACGCCGGAGGGGCGCTCGATCGTGGTGCTGGCCAAGGACCGCTACGGCTTGCGGGCGCGCGAGCTCGGCGCGGCCGAGGCGCGCTTCATCCCGTTCTCGGCCCACACCCGCATGTCGGGCGTGGACCTGGGCGCGCGCCAGGTGCGCAAGGGGGCGGCCGACGCGGTGCTGCGCTTCGTCGAGTCCGCGGGCGGCACGGGGCCGCCAGACCTCGAGGCGATCGTCGAGCGGGTGGCGAGCAGCGGCGGCACGCCGCTGGTGGTCGCCGACGGGTCGCGAGCGCTCGGCGTCATCCACCTCAAGGACATCGTCAAGGGCGGCATCCGCGAGCGCTTCGAGCAGCTGCGCCGGATGGGCATCCGCACGGTGATGATCACCGGCGACAACCCGCTGACCGCGACCGCGATCGCCAACGAGGCGGGTGTCGACGACTTCCTGGCCCAGGCCCGGCCGCAGGACAAGATGGATCTCATCCGCCGCGAGCAGGCCCAGGGCAGGCTGGTGGCGATGACCGGCGACGGCACCAACGACGCGCCCGCCCTGGCGCAGGCCGACGTCGGCGTGGCGATGAACACCGGCACCATGGCCGCCAAGGAGGCGGGCAACATGGTGGACCTCGACTCCAACCCCACCAAGCTGATCGAGATCGTCGAGATCGGCAAGCAGCTGCTGATGACCCGCGGCGCCCTGACCACCTTCTCGATCGCCAACGACGTCGCCAAGTACTTCGCCATCATCCCGGCGATGTTCTCGGCGCTCTATGCGCTAAAAGGTGCCAAGACGGGGCCGCTCCAGGCGCTCAACCTCATGCACTTAGCGACGCCCGAGTCGGCGATCCTCTCGGCGGTGATCTTCAACGCCCTGATCATCGTCGCCCTGATCCCGCTGGCGCTGCGCGGCGTCCGCTACCGGCCGCTGGGAGCGGCGATGCTGCTGCGGCGCAACCTGCTCATCTACGGCGCCGGCGGCATCGTCGTGCCCTTCGCGGGCATCAAGCTGATCGACATGCTCGTCGCCGCGGTGGGGCTGGCCTGAAGGGCCGTCAGGCTCTCTCGACGAGACCCGGCGGGCGCTTTCTGGGAGGCAGCATGAAACTCACTCACCATCTCGTTCCGGCAGTTCTCATCACCCTGGTGCTGACGCTGCTGCTCGGCGTCGTCTACCCGCTGGCGGTCACCGGGCTGGCGCAGCTGCTGTTCCCCGACCAGGCGCAGGGCAGCCTGCTGCACCGGGACGGCAAGGTCGTGGGGTCGCGCCTCATCGGCCAGCCCTTCTCGGGTCCCGGTTACTTCCACTCGCGTCCCTCCGCCGCCGGGGCGGGCTACGATCCGATGGCCTCCGGGGGCACCAACCTGGGGCCCACCAGCCACAAGCTTGTCGTCGAGCAGGTGGGCGCGGCGGCGGCGGCGGCCCGCGCCGAGCGGCCGGGAGCGCCGGTGCCGGTCGATCTCGTCAGCTCGTCGGGCTCCGGTCTCGATCCCCACCTGACGCCGGCGGCAGCGGAGTTCCAGGTGCCGCGCGTCGGCCGCGAGCGTGGCATGCCCGAGGACGTGGTGCGCCAGCTGGTGCGGCGCCATACGGAAGGGCGCCAGTGGGGAGTGCTCGGCGAGCCGCGGGTCAACGTGCTCGAGCTCAACCTCGATCTGGACGCCACCCGGCCCTTGCCGCCCACCGCGCGATGACCACGACCCAGCCTTCGGCCGAGAGCTTCCTCAACCTCATCCAGCGCTCGCGGCGCGGCCGGCTGAAGGTCTACCTGGGCTACGGCCCGGGCGTCGGCAAGACCTACCAGATGCTGCTCGAAGGCCACCGGCTGAAGGCGCAGGGGGTGGACGTGGT
>DATKFK010001037.1:0-8649 GCA_035544375.1 Thermoanaerobaculia bacterium | reverse complement strand
GGAAACCAGGATGACGTCGTAGCCGGCTTCGGCGGCGCGGCAGGCGAGGCTACCCAGGACGTCGTCGGCCTCGTACCCCGCCAGCTCGAGGATCGGGATGCGGTACGCCTCGATCACCCGGCGGATCCACGGCATCTGGCTCGCAAGGTCCTCGGGCATCGGCGCGCGGTTGGCCTTGTACGCCTCGAAGCGCTCGCTGCGGAAGGTCTTGCCGGTCTCCAGGGCGACCCCGATCAGCTCCGGCTGCTCTTCGCGCAGCAGCTTGCGCAGCATGGTGATGAAGCCGTAGATGGCGTTGGTCGGCTCGCCCTTCGAGTTGGAGAGGTTGCGGATGGCGAAGAACGCCCGGAAGATGTTGGAGTAGCCGTCGATCAGGAACAACCGGTGCCGGCGGGGCTCGGCGGCGGCGTCAGCTGGCAGGGGCGTCGTGGCCATAGGCGTCGGATTGTACCGCCGGGCAGCCGCGCCGCTGGCACGAGCCTGGCACGGCTGTGCGCTCATCCGTCGAGCGCTGCGTGACGACGGCAAGGGAGGGCCGCTGACCGATGTCACTCCTGGCTTGGATCGGCCTCGGATTGATCGCGGGGCTCATCGCCAAGGCGCTGGTGCCCGGCCGCGATCCGGGCGGTTGCATCATCACCATCCTGATCGGCATCGCCGGCGCCCTGCTCGGCGGCTGGCTGTCGACGCTGCTCGGTTTCGGCGGGCTCGCCGGCGGCCTGGACCTGCGCAACCTGGTCATCGCCGTCCTCGGCGCGATCGTGCTGCTGGTGCTGTGGCGCCTGCTGCACGGCCGGAGGGCCTGACCGGCGGAAGCGGCCTGGACGGCGGGAGCGACCCGGACAGCGGGAGCGACCCGGACGGCAGGAACGACCCGGACGGCGGGAACGAACCGGACGGCAGGAACGACCCGGAGGGCAGGAACGAACGACCCGGACAGCAGGAGCGACGGAAGCGGCGGGATCAACGCGGACGGCGGGCCTGGGCCAGCAGGTGGCCGGCTTCCGGCAGGATGAGCGATTCGAGCGCCAGCGCAACCGCCTTGGGCGAGCCCGGGAGCAGGAACACGGCGCGGTCCCGCACCAGGCCGGCGGCGGCCCGGCTGAGCATCGCGGCCGCGCCCACCTGCTGGTAGGAGAGCATCCGGAACAGCTCGCCGAAACCTTCGACCGGGCGGTCGAAGAGCGGCGTCACCGCTTCGACCGTGAGGTCGCGCGGCGATAGCCCGGTGCCGCCGGTCGCCACCACCACGTCGAGCCCCGGCTGCTCGAGCAGGCGCCACACCGCCGCCCGGATCGCCGCCACGTCGTCGGCCACCAGGATAGACTCGACCACTCGGTGACCGGCCGCGGCCACGCCTTCACGCAACAGCCGCCCGCTGACGTCGTCAGCCCGGGCGCGCGAGTCGCTGACCGTGATCAGGCCGAAACCCAGCGCCCCGGGCGCGTAGGCCCGGTGCTCCTCGACGCTCATGGTGCCAATTTAGCACGTGGCGGGCGGGACACGCCCAGCGCGGGCATGGGCTGCCGGCCGGTTTATTAGGCGAGTGTCCGGTTTTGGGACGACTGCTTCCCGGAAGCGGACGCCCGAGACTTCGGCCGGCCCCGGAATGGCGACTGGAAGCACTTTGTTTTTATGAACATACGCACGCCGTGAAACCGTGGCACACGACCTGCGTAGAGACAGAAGCGAGAGGGAGCTCCACCATGGATATCGTTCGCACAGGACAAGCCCAAAAACGCCGACGGCGCAACGCCCTGGTCGCGGCCAGCGCACTGGTGGCCATCGCGCTGATCACCCTCGGCCTGTCTCGACTGAAACCCGCCGCGCCCACCGTGGAGCGCCAGACGGTCTGGATCGACACCGTCCAGCGCGGGTCGATGCTGCGCCAGGTGCGCGGCTCCGGCACCCTGGTGCCCATCGATTCGGCCGTGCGCTTCATCTCGGCCCAGGTGGAAGGGCGCATCGAAGCCATCCCCAACCTGCCCGGCGTCACCGTGAAGCCTGAAAGCCTGCTGGTCGAGATGAGCAACCCCGAAGTCCAGCAGAACGCTGCCGAGGCGTTTGCGCAGCTCAAGGCGGCGCAGGCGGACGCCGACAACCTGCGCGCCCAGCTCGCCACGTCCCTGCTCAACCAGCAGTCGGTCGTGACCACGGCGCTTTCGAACAGCGCTCAGGCGGACCTCCAGGCCGAGGCCAACAAGAAGCTGTCCGGCGACGGCCTGATCCCTGAAATCACCTTGAAGCTCTCCCTGCTCCGGGCCGAAGAGCTGCACAAGACGGTGAACATCGAGCAGGACAAGTACAAGAAGGCCGAGGCCTCGGTCCAGGCGCAGAACGCGGCGCAGGAGTCGCGGGTCGAGAACCTCTCGGCCGTTTACGAGCTGCGCAAGCACCAGGTCGACTCGCTGACCGTCAAGGCCGGTCTCGCCGGCGTGCTGCAGGAGGTCCCGGTGCAGGTGGGCCAGCGGGTCACCGCCGGCACCACCCTCGCCCGCGTCGCTCGTCCCGACCAGCTGAAGGCGCAGCTGCGCATCCCGGAGACCCAGGCCAAGGACGTGCGCGTCGGCCAGCGGGCCGCGGTCGATACCCGCAACGGCATCGCGGCCGGCACGGTTTCGCGCGTCGCCCCCTCGGTGCAGGACGGCACGGTGCTGGTCGACGTGGCGCTGCAGGGGCCGCTGCCGCAGGGCGCGCGGACCGACCTGTCGGTGGACGGCACCATCGAGATCGAGCGGCTCGAAAACGTGCTCTACGTGGGCCGCCCGGCGTACGGCCAGGCCCAAAGCAAAGTCGAGATGTTCCGCTTGAGCCAGGACGGCAAGGAAGCGGTCCGCGTGCCGGTGATGCTCGGACGCAGCTCCGTGAACACCATCGAGATCGTGAGCGGGCTCAAGCCCGGCGACCAGGTCATCCTGTCCGACACCTCGGCCCAGGACGGCTTCCCAGTCATCGACCTTAAGTAACTCGCGGCGACGCTCGACCCGCGGCGGTCAGAGCTGACAACAACACCGCGTATCTCTAGGAGAGGATTGATGAACGCATCCACCGAGGCATTGATCCAGCTCGAAGGGGTCACCAAGGTCTTTCTGACCGACGAGGTCGAGACGCACGCCCTGTCCGGCATCCATCTCGAGATCCGCAACGGCGAGTACGTGTCCATCGCCGGCCCGTCGGGCTGCGGCAAGACCACACTGCTGTCGATCCTCGGTCTGCTCGACACGCCGTCCGAGGGCAGGTACCGGCTCAACGCCAAGCAGGTGGCCGACCTGTCGTTCTCGGATCGCGCTCGCATCCGGAACCAGGAGATCGGCTTCATCTTCCAGGCGTTCAACCTGATCGGCGATCTCACCGTCTACGAGAACGTCGAGCTGCCGCTGACCTACCGCGGCATGGCCGCCAAGGAGCGCAAGGAGCGCGTTCAGGAAGCCTTGGAGCGGGTCGGGATGTCTCACCGGATGAAGCACTATCCATCGCAGCTCTCCGGCGGCCAGCAGCAGCGCGTGGCGGTCGCCCGCGCGGTGGTCGGCAAGCCGTCGATCCTGCTCGCCGACGAGCCCACCGGCAACCTCGATTCCCGCAACAGCGAAGCGGTCATGGACCTGCTGGCGGAGCTGCACAAGGAAGGCGCCACGATCTGCATGGTGACGCACGATCCGCGCTTCGCGCGCTACGCCGATCGCACCATCCACCTGTTCGACGGCCGGGTCGTCGAGGAGGAGCAGGGGCCGCAGCGGCAGGTCGAGGAGAAGGAGCTCGCCGAGCGCGGCTTCGTGGTCTAGCCTCCGTGGCACCCCCCCGGCCGCGGGGGCACCGGAGCCCCGGGACGGCGACCGGCAAGGCTCGGCGAGGGTGTCGCCGAGATCGAGGATCCTTGCCTCGCCTCTTCGAGTCGCAGTCCCGGGGCTCCGGTGCCCTCGGGCCTCCTCCTCTCCGGCGATCGATCTTTTTCGGCCACCGCCAGCCGTGCGGGGCAATTTCGGTAAAGTGTGGGCATGAGCGCGGCTCAGCCTGTCCGGCCTCGGGCCCTGGTGGCCGACGATCAGCGGCA
This sequence comes from Thermoanaerobaculia bacterium, assembly GCA_035544375.1. Classification (GTDB taxonomy): domain Bacteria; phylum Acidobacteriota; class Thermoanaerobaculia; order Multivoradales; family UBA5704; genus JASLEW01. The sequence goes on along the minus strand of DATKFK010001037.1, from coordinate 4,598 downwards.
GGTGCGCGAGGCCTTGCGCCTGCTGCTCAAGGCCGAGGGTTTCGAGGCGGTGCTGGCTTCCTCGCCCGTCGAGGTGATCGAGGCGGCCGCCAGCCGTGAGCTCGACGTTGCGCTGATCGACCTCAATTACTCCCGCGACACCACCTCCGGCCAGGAGGGCCTCAACCTCCTGGCCCGCCTGCGCGAGATCGACGCCACCTTGCCTGTCGTCGTGATGACCGCCTGGGCGAGCGTCGACCTGGCGGTGGCCGCGATGCGCCAGGGGGCCCGGGACTTCATCGAGAAACCCTGGGAGAACCAGCGCCTGCTCTCGGTGCTGCGCACCCAGGTCGAGCTGGCGCGCGCCCTGCGGCGCGGCGACCGTCTGGAAGCCGAGAACCGGATGCTGCGCGACGGCGATTCCGGGCCGGGAGGCTCCTCCCGCCCCGGCCAGCGCCAGCTGCCGATCGCCGAGTCGGCGGAGATGCGCCAGGTGCTCGAGGTGGTCGGGCGGGTCGGCCCTTCGGAGGCCAACGTGCTGATCACCGGCGAGAACGGCACCGGCAAGGGCCTGGTGGCGCGGACGCTGCACGCGGTCTCGCCGCGGGCCGGCAGGCCGCTGGTGACCGTCAACACCGGCGGGCTCTCGGAGTCGGTCTTCGAGAGCGAGCTGTTCGGCCACGTCCGCGGCGCCTTCACCGATGCCAAGGAGGACCGCGTCGGGCGCTTCGAGCTCGCCGACGGCGGCACCGTCTTCCTCGACGAGATCGCCAACATCTCGCTCGGGCAGCAGGCCCGGTTGCTGCGTGTCCTCGAGACCGGCGAGTTCGAGCGCCTGGGTTCCTCGCGCACCCGCTCGGCGGACGTGCGCCTGCTGTCGGCGACCAACGCCGACCTGCGCCAGGAGGTGGCCGCCGGGCGCTTCCGCCAGGACCTGCTGTTCCGGCTGAACACCGTCGAGATCCACGTGCCGCCGCTGCGCTCGCGGCGCGCCGACATCATGCCGCTCGCCGAGCACTTCCTCGTCCAGCACGCAGGCCGCTACCGCAAGCGCTTCCGGGCCTTCGCCGACGACGCCGTCGCGGCGCTGCTCGCCCATCACTGGCCGGGCAACGTGCGCGAGCTCGACCACGCGGTCGAGCGCGGCGTGCTGATGGCGGCGGGCGAGCGCCTGCGCGCCGCGGACCTCGGCCTCCATCATGGAGCCGGCGTGGGCGGCACCGAGCCCGCCGGTCCGGCGCCGCTCGACGAGCTGCCGCTCGAGGACGTCGAGAGGCTGTTGATCGAGAAGGCGCTGGCGCGCTACGGCGGCAGCGTCACCCAGGCGGCGCACGCCCTCGGCCTGTCGCGCAGCGCGCTCTACCGCCGGCTCGGCAAACACGGTCTCTGATGGTCGAGGAGCCCAACGCGCCGGCAAGGGAACGGCGGGCGGGCAGCTTCGAGACCCGCGTCCTGCTGCTCGCCCTGGCCGTCGGTTTGCCGGCGACGTTGCTCGCCCTGGTGCTGCTGTGGCTGGCCCCCTACTCCGCCGCCGTCCGCTGGACGCTGGGCGCGTTCCTGATCATCGCCTGGTGGGTGCTCGCTTCGACCTTGCAGGGGCGGGTCGTGCGGCCGCTGCAAACGCTTGCCAACCTGCTCTCGGCGGTGCGCGAGGGCGATTTCTCGCTGCGCGCGCGTCCGGCGCCGTCGCTCGACGCCCTGGGGCAGGTCTTCGAGGAGGTCAATGCCATCGGCGCCACCCTGCGCGAGCAGCGGCTGGGCGAGGTGGAGGCGACGGCCCTGCTCCACCGCGTCATCGAGGAGGTCGGGGTGGCGATCTTCGCCTTCGACGACCGCGACCGCCTGCAGCTCGTCAACCGTGCCGGCGAGCGGCTGCTGGCGGCGCCCGCCGAGCGGTTGCAGGGGCGCTCGGCGGCCGCGCTCGACCTCGCCGCCTTTCTTGCCGGCGAGGAAGCGCGCACCCTGGACCACACCTTCCCCGGCGGCCCCGGGCGCTGGGACGTGCGCCGCAGCCGCTTCCGCGAGCGCGGTCTGCCCCACCGGCTGCTGGTCATCTCCGACGTCTCTCGCACCCTGCGCGAGGAGGAGCGCCAGGCCTGGAAGCGCCTGATCCGGGTGCTGGGGCACGAGCTCAACAACTCCCTGGCGCCGATCCGGTCGATGGCCGCCACCCTGTCGTCGCTGCTCGACCGCGAGGAGCCGCCTGCCGACTGGCGGGAGGACATGGAGCGAGGGCTCGACATCATCGCCGACCGCTCGGACTCGCTCCTCCGCTTCATGGCCGCCTACGCCCGCCTGGCGCGCCTGCCGCCGCCGCGCCTGGCGCCGATCGAGGTCGCGAGCCTCATCCGCCGCGTCGCCGCACTGGAGAACCGCTTGCCGGTTTTCGTCGAAAAGGGCGCCCAGGTCATGGTCGAGGGCGATGCCGACCAGCTCGAGCAGCTGCTGATCAATCTCGTCCGCAATGCCACCGATGCTGCCCTCCTGACCCGGGGGGGGGTCGGCATAGGGTGGCGGGTGGACGGCAGCTTCCTCGAGGTCAAGGTGGAGGACGAGGGCCCGGGCATCGCCAGCCGGGAGAACCTCTTCGTGCCCTTCTACACCACCAAGCCAAACGGTACGGGCATAGGTCTGGCACTTTCCAGGCAAATCGCCGAAGCTCACGGCGGCGCCCTCACTCTCGACAACCGAACCCCGCCGCCGGGGTGCGCAGCAAGGCTGCGGCTGCCGCTGAAAGCGGCGGCCGGTGCCCTGGCGGCGCCAGACTGAAAATCAGGGCGCCCCGCTCGGTCGCTGTGCGATTGACCTGGTCGCGTCGGGCGCCATGCTGGCGGATGCTCGGCGCCCACGACCGGGTGAGCTACCCGCTGCAGCCACCTGGGGCTGACCCGGTGGAGGGGGACAGCGTGTTTCGATCTGCGACCCAGGTCCGGAGTAAAGCCCCTATGGGCCGCTCTTGGGCGCTTCTGGCCCGATAGAATAGACTTAAGCTCATGCCGAACGCGAAGCAAGAGGTGTTCAAGCTGCTGAAGACCCTCCCCGAGGAAGCATCGCTGGAGGACATTCAGTATCATCTCTACGTTCTCCAGTGCATTGGGCGGGGCCGGCAGGATGTCGAAGCAGGGCGAACGCTGCCACAGGATGAGGCTGAGCGGCGAATGGCCCGATGGCTCGAAAAGTAATCTGGACCGAGACCGCCTGGCGCGATCTCGAGCGTTCCGCCGATTACATCGCAGAGGACTCCCCGGGCTACGCCGCCGCCTTCGTGCTGCGCATTCGCGAGAGCGCGCGGTCGCTCGACGAGCTCACCCTCCGGGGTCGGGTGGTGCCCGAGCTCGGTGAGCCGGACGTGCGCGAGCTTCTTGTCGGGAACTACCGTCTCATCTACGAGGTTCACGAAAAGGCCGTCTACATCCTCGGCCTGATTCATGGCGCCCGGGACCTCGCGGCTCTTTGGCGAATCGAAGGTCGGTCTCAAACGGACAAGCCCTCCTAGCTCGACGGCCGCCCGGGTGCTCGGACCGGGAGCAGGGGACCGCGGTCCTCTGCCCGCGGGATGCATGTCGCCGCTGGGAATGCAGGAGAGAGGTTCACCTCGCCGAGGGGCTGAGGGCATCGCCCCCAGCCCCCGAGGCAAGGAGAACCAGACGGTCTACTGTTCAGCGAAAGGGCGGCCCCGGGCTGGCTGCCCCTTGCGGCCTCAGGCCGTGGTGCACGGTCCGCAGGTGCCGTTGCAGGAACGGATGCAGCTGGGGGCGCCACTGACGCCGCCGCCACCTGGCACCCACGCGAGGTTCAATATCTGCAGGGTCTCGACGGTGAGCTTGAGCTTCCGAGCGGGCTTCTTCATCTCTGGCACTCCTTTTGAGCAGGTATGTGACACGGCGCTGCCGTCAGCACAGCCTAGGCGAACGCTCTCCTCAGTACATAGTGCCGGTGGCTGGTGAAAGGCAGCCCTGCGCACGGCCGGCGGGAAACCCGAACCAGCGCACTCGCGCTGCGATCCACTGGTCCCGCTAGCGCGGCCGCGCGGTGGGGTTGCCGCGGCCGGCCCGGGGCGCCTCCACGCCCCAGCGGAGCCGGTCGACCCCCCCGGCGGCGGCGGCCGCCACCACGGCGGTGATGCGGTCACCTGCCCGCAGCACGGTGTCACGCGACGGGACCTCCTCGCGGCCGTCGCGCTCGACCATGACCAGCAGGCAGCCGGAAGGCAGCCCGAGGTCGGCCACCCGCCCGCCGTCGAAGGGTGCGCCCGCGTCCACCCTGAGCTCGACGAGGGTCGTCTCGCCAGGTGCCGCCAGCTCCTGGCCGCGCATCAGGTCGCGCTCGAGCAGCGCCTCGTAGATCGGCCGGTCGCGCAGCAGGTCGGCGAGCGCGTAGGCGGTGAAACAGGCGGCGATGAGCGGCAGCATCAGCGAGTATTGCTCGGTCATCTCGAGCAACAGCACGATGCCGGTGAGCGGCGCCCGCACGATGGCGGCAAAGAGCGCCGCCATGCCGACGACGGCGAAGGCGGTATGAAAGCCGGCGGTGGCCGGGAAGAGAGGCTGACCGAGAATGGCGACCAGCAGGCCGGCCTGGGCGCCGATGACCAGCAGCGGCGCGAAGATCCCCCCGGC
>DATKFK010001036.1:0-3476 GCA_035544375.1 Thermoanaerobaculia bacterium | reverse complement strand
AGGGGCTGTCCTCCGGCCAGTACCGGCTGGTGATCACCGTCACCGGCCCCGCCGGCAGCCGGACGGTGACCTCGCCATTCTCCGTGGCGGCGCCGCCGGCGAAGGGCTAGAAAAATCGCCGGCCGATTCGCAAGGAATTGTCGGCCGCCGATACGAAGGGGAGGGGTGGGGGCGGGACGTCCCCAAGCGTCAATTGAAGATGCACGTCTTGGGCGTGATCGGCACGTGCCGCACCCAGATGAACCGGCTGCCGACGTCGAACGAGCCGAAGCCGCCCACCGGGCTGCAGGCCGGGCTCACCTTGCGCGCCCATAGATTGATCGTCTCCGCGTGCGGCGCCGACCACGCCATCGCGTCGCCGACGACGTAGACGCCGTCACCGTAGCCGGCGAGCGCGAGACCTCGGGTGCCGCCGTCGGTCCCGGTGGTGGGACGATCGGGGAAATAACTCTCGAACCACAGCTGGCCGTAGGAGGACGGCCCGGTCTGTTCGCCGGTCAGCCTCACGAAACCCTCGTAGAGGGTGTTGTAGCTGCCGTCGTCCGCGGCAATCGTGCCGCTCAAGACCTTGGTCCAGTAACCGCAGGCGGTGTCGAGGAACCGCGGCTGCGGCTCGAGCGGATGCTGCAGGCTCTTCACCGTCAACCGCGAGGCCGCCTGCGCCAGGACCTGGTAGGTGGACGCGGGGAACGCGACCCCGTCGATCGCGCGGTTGGCGAAGACCACCGCCTGGCCGCCGGTGGTCGCCCGCCATTCGAGCGTGTGCGCTCCTGGCGGCACCGCGGGAAGCACCGAGAGGAAATTGACGCCTTCGGCGAGATACGGCGGCACGGCGATGGTCCCGACCGGCGCCTGGCGCACGCCGTCGAGGAACGGCGCCAGGCTGATGGCCTGGCCGGTGGGGCCGGAGTCGATCTCGAAGGACCCTTGAACTACGAAGTCGACGGCCTGGGCATTCGAGAAGGAGACCGTTTCGGTGACCGGACGGAAGAAGGTGTTTGCCAGCGTGAGCTGTGCCGGCTCGACGCTGCTGACGCTGGGATAGCCGGTCGGCGAGCCGAAAGCGCTCGAGTAGGTGTTCGACACGGTGATCGTGCCCGGGTCGAGCAGCGCCGCCAGCACCGCGAAGGAATGGCCGCCGGCGGCGAGGTTCGAGGCCGTCGCGGTGAACACGTCGAACTGCGGCAGCCTGCCGCGCAGCCGCCGCACGAACTGGCCCCACGGCCGGCCGTCGACCACCAGCTCCACCAGGTAGAGCGCGCCGGGCGGCGCGGTGGCAGATCGGACCTGCACCATCGCGCGCAAGAGAGCATTGAAGGGCTGCGTGCCCTGCAGGTTGATGCCGCCGAGGTCGGCACAGCCGCCCTCGATCTCGGTCAGCGACGTCGCCGGGCCGCTCAGGGTCAGCGGATCGGCGACGGGCGTGTCGGCGCTGCCGCTGACGATGTCCTCGGTATAGGGAAAGTCGGAGGCCGCGACGGTGTTGTGGCCCTTGTCGCGGCAATAGGTCTGGACGGGGCAAAGGGCGACCCCGGCCCACGCCTCCACGGCGATCAGGAATGCGGGGACGAACATCCCCATTCGGTAGAAGACTCGCACGTTGCTTGTCCTGCCGCGTGACAACGTCGCTTTTTCACCTCGGCGCTGGCAATTCTACCCTGCCAGAGGCGCCGGCGGGAGGCGGCGCCGCCGGCAGGCCCTCTTCGGGACGCCGCTCGAACAGGACCAGCTCCCCGTCGCTGCCGAAAGCGGCCACCGGCCGGTAGGCGCGCTTGAACCACGGGGCGCCAACCGGCATCCAGGGACCCCGGTCCGGATGGTAGAGCGCGAAAGCGCCGGGACGCGCCAGGAACGCGCCCGCGAAGTCGCGGCGCCGCACGTAGGGCAGCAGCTCGGGCGTCACGATGCCGACCAGGTCGATCACCGTTCGATCGCTGAAGTAGCCGAGCGCTCCGACCTCGTAGTACGACACCGACGCGGCAGGCGGCGCGTTGGCCCGCAGCCATTCCGCCGCCTGCCGGTAGGCGCGCATGTGCGGCGGCCATGAGTAACGGCGCAGCCAGCGGGCCTCGGCGGGCAGCAGCGAGAGCCCAACCGGCGCCAAGGCCGCCACGGCGGCGGCCAGGGCGAGGACCTTGACTGCCGGCGCCGCGCCGCCGGCGCCCAGCCGCGCCAGGAAGCCGGCCAGGAAGGCCACGCCATAGAGCAGGGCCACCGCCATCGGCAGCACGTACCATGGCGCATAGGGGACCCCGAGCAGCGGGTAGAGCACGGCAAGGCTCAGGGCGAAGCTCGAGAGCAGCCGCAGGCAGCGGCCGCCGGCGCGCAGCAGGGGCCACTGCCCAAGGACCCCGAGGCCCACGACCGCCGGCCACAGCGGACCCGCGTGGCGCCGGGCGAGCTCCGCCGACGTGGGCCAGAAACGCAGTCCCGAGGTGCCCGCCGCCATCGCCCGCTTGGCGGCCAGCGAGTTGGGGACCGGCGTGCCGAAGTAGAGCCAGGCCGCCGCCACGCCGGCGAGCACGACCACCGCCGCCGCGGCAGCCAGCCGCAAGGGGGCTCGCCGGCGCTCGCGCCACACCAGGACGGCAAGCAGGCCGGCGCCGACCGCGGCTTCCGGGCGAAACCAGACGGCAAGGCCCGCCAGCGTGCCGGCCGTCACCGGCCGGCCGTCGGCCCACCGCGCGGCCAGCAGCAGCAGGGCGAGCATCGCCATGCCCTCGCCGCCCTGCAGGACCCAAAGGAACGAGGCGGTCACCAGGAGCGTACCGCCAAGCCACGCCTCGGGCACCCGCCGCACCGCCTGCGCCTCGGCCAGCACCAGGGCCGCGACCGCCAGGAGCGACAGGCCCGACAGGGCCGACGCCAGCACCGGCACGGAGGCGCGGGTCAGCGCGTGGGTCAGCGCGAGCACCAGCGCCAGCCCGGGGTTGGTCAGCGCGAACACCCGCTCGCCGGCGTTGAAGACGAAGCCGCGACCGCCGGCGAGGTTCAGGCCGTAGCGATAGGTGATGAAGAAGTCGTCCAGGGCCGCGCCGCGCAGGCGCCATGCGATGCAGGCCACCACCGCTGTCCAGCAGGCCAAGGCCGCCGGCAGCGGGCGCCGGGCCAACGTCCACAGGTGCCCGCGCGCGGCCGGCCAGACCTGCCGCCCCCGGACCGGCCCGCGCCGTCCGCTGCCGGCCTCGGCCTCTGCTGCGGATGCGAGCATCGCCGCCGAGCCTACAGCAGGCTGCTGCAAACCTCCGCACGCCGCGCTTCGCCGCTGCCGCGCGCGCCATGCAACCTCGGCCGCCGCCTTGCGTATGCAGGGCAGGGCAGCGCTCTGTCTGCTTGCGACCATGACCTCCCGCGCCGGCGTGGGGGCGTTCGGCCGGCGCATCCGGCCATTTCTAGGAGGGATGATGGCGAGCGATCTCGAGCGTGCCGTCCAAGGCCGCGGGCGCCCCGTGCTGCTTGCGCTGCTCACGCTGCTG
>DATKFK010001035.1:0-7313 GCA_035544375.1 Thermoanaerobaculia bacterium | reverse complement strand
CGGAGTCGAGAACGATCGTGATTGGCGTCGTCAAGCCCTTCTGAGATACGCTGACCTCCTCGGCAAGTGAAGTGCCGCTTCCCTGGCAGCCGGCCTGTGGGCTCTTGACTCCGTAACTTCTCGATGGACAGGGGACCGTCGTAGCTTGCTGCCCGAAGTCGATCAGCACCCTGGCAGCCAGGTGGTCGGGCCACTGACCGCTCGGAAAGCTGGCAGTGAGAAATTTTGAGTGAACTGTATCGTGCTGCTTGAAATTGTCGGCCGGTTGCCCCAACGCATCACCGAACGTTGACCGGGTGACCAGACGCGTCGTTGTCAGGTCGATACTTGGGTTCTTGACTCCCGTATCGAATGTGATGTCCATCCCGTCGATGAAGAACAACGGCACGACCCCGCCGACCGAAACGTTGTTCAGCAGCACGTCCGCGTCCTTGATGCGGATGGCGGCGACATGAGGCGGGAAGTGATTTACTATGTTTGCCGGCGTAGTTTCCGCCCTGGCGCAGGGAGGCACCTCGGAATCCTTCACCTTTGTAGGGTCAGTCGGATCGTAGTTCGCCTCCACCAGGAGCGCCCACATCGAGGTGCTGCTCGTCTGCACAAACGCGATCAGGCCATCGAAGGTTACCTGCAAGTTATATTGGGGTACGGTCGCGGCGCCCTTCTTGGCGTGCGCCGCCTTGTCAACTCGCGCCTCCGATTCTCTGCAGACCGCGACGAGAGTCACGAGACACGTCACCGCTACCAGTCGTTTCATCGCATTCCCTCCTGGAGTGCATTTACAGTATTGTTTAGACGAACGAGATTTGTCATTTCGCCGGCACCGAGAGCACCTGGAACGCGGCCCAGGTTTGCACGCCGGCATCCTTCCCCTCGCGCGAGCGGAGAAAATCCACCTGTGCCACCTGCAAGGCCTCTTCCGGAGCCTTGCCGGCCGCCAGCTCACGGTGAAGCCGGTCGAGGAGACGGATCGCGTCGTTGTCGACAACGTCCCAGGCTGTGGCGACCACGGCAGGTACGCCCCGCGCCAGAAAGGCTGCCGCCAAGCCCGTAACTTCGGCGCTGTCGCGATAGGACGCGAGCCCTGTCGAGCAGGCGCCCAGGATGACCAGGCGGAGGCGTCGGAGAGCGCGCGGCGGCAGGTCCGCGGCGGTCAGCAGCGACGAGCCGAGATCCTGGTCTCCGCCGTCGCCGGCGGCCAGCAGCAGCCCGCCCATGTCGGGCACCAGGTTATTGGTGATGCCGTGACCGTCGAACTGCAGAAGCTCGTAGCGTTCCATGGCGCTGCGCACCGCTGCCTTGGTTGCGCCGCAGCCGGAGAGCGCCTCGGCCAGTGGATAGCGCGCGGCGTAGACGGCCGCCGCCCTCTGGGCGTCCGGCAGCCGGCTCAGGCCCGGGAACAGGGCGGTGCTGAAGGCCGGATCGGATACGAACAGCGCCGACCGCGGAGGGCGCCATGGCGCGGTCTGCCGAGCTGCGCCGAGCCAGGCAACCAGGCTGGGCGAGTAGGAAAGGCCGTGCAGCTCGACCAGGTAGGGTCCGCCTGGCGCCAGGCGCAGCGCTGCAAACGGCACCGAGCCGATCAGCTCGTCACCCACGGTGAGCACGTGCCCACCGGGTGGAAACTCGCGAAGCCGGCGAGGAAGAATGGCTGATGCGAGCTCCCGGCACGCCTGCTCCCCCTCCGCCGCGCGGCCGTGCGCCAGCAGCTGGCGGCAGCTCTCCACTCGTGACCGCAGCTCCGCCTCCGGCAAGGCGTGCTGCTCGAACTCGATCCGGCCGCCCAGGAAGCTCCAGACGAGCACCCGGTCAGGGAGGCGTCCATAGCGAATGACCAGCGTCTCCCGAGGCAGCACGGCCGCGAGCGTCCTTGCCCAGCGCTCCGGCGGAGGCAGCGCCGCCTCGCCCATATGGGTCCGGGTCTCATCCGCCAGCACCCGGTTGCTGCTCCGCTCCAATACCTCGAGGGCGGAAGCCGGATCGCGGAACCGGTCAAGCTCCAGCCTCATGAGGTCGAGGAAGAGCCCGCGGCGTTCGGCCAGGAAGCGCGCACGCTCTTCCATGCCCGCAACCTCGAGCCTCTGCCGTTCCACCTCGGCGACGGCGCAGAGCAGGTCGTCCCGCGCCTCCTCCCCCTCGCCCCGGTCCAGGTGTACAGCCGCCCTCAGCTTGCGGAGCCGCAGCTCCTCGAGCTGGTCTCCGAGAGAGTGCGCCGATCCACCGAAGAACGCGATGCCGCGATCGATCGCCGGCAGTGCTGCGCCCCCGCCGCCGATACCGATGACCGACTGCTCGACATCGATATCCACACGCAAGCGCTGCCGGCTCTCGCTGTCATGCGGCAGATCCAGCCATGACCGCTGCGCCTGTGCCAGGTCTGCCGCGGCCTCCGGAAGCCGCCCGCGCTCGGCCAGCAATCTCGCGCGCGCGAGAAAGGTGAACGCGAGCAGGTCGCCGCTTCCCCCCTGCTGATCACCCAGCCCGGCCGCCCGCATCTGCTCGGAGAGGAAGCCGAGGGCCGCGGCGAAGTGCCCCCGCATGCGCATCGCCTCGGCAGCCTCCTCGAAGATGGTGTAGAGCCTCTCCGGATCGCTCACCGCCCGGCGACCGCTCAGGGCGGCAAGCCGCTCGTGCCAGCCCGCGGTGGTCGCGCCGCCACGGTCATAATTCTTGGCCCGCAGGGAGCGCAGGTAGATGACGTTCGCCTCCTCGCCCAGGCGTCGGAAGAGGGCAATCGCGGCCCCATAATGGCGGTCGGCCTCGACAAACCTCGCTTGTACCATCCGCACCAGGCCTATCATCCACTCCGCCCTGCCCGCGAGCGCGAAGAGATCCTGGTTCGTCGCGTCGTTGCGGAGCCCCGTGAGGACCGACTCCGCACGCGCAAAATCCTTGTCGAAGTATGCGCAGATCGCCTGGTCGAGCCGGACCCAGCCGGCAAATGGGCTGGCGCCGGCGGCGAGCGCCGTCTCGGCATGCTGCAGAACAGCCGGAATGCACCGGGAGTAGATCGCATTCCCACGAACCTGGTGAAAGTCCGCGTGCCCCGAAATCAGCAGGTCGAGCCGGCCGGGATCACTCGCGGCCGCACGGTCGATGACGGCAACCGCCCCGGCGAGCAAGCGGTCGCCGCTCGCCGCTTGCAGCTGCGATCCGATCGCTCGTGCTCGTGCGAGTAGGGACTCGCTCTCGCCCAGGCGCCTGCGTTGGCGCCGAATCGCCCACTCACCCAGCAGCCATTCTCCTCGGCGGCGGAGAGCCAGACGGTCGCCGATGCTAGGGAAGGCGGGCAATGCCGCCGGCCCAGGGTCACCCAGGGTCTCGGACCATCCCTCCGGGAGCTGGCGCGACATCGTATGCGCGGTGTGCCAGAGCGTCAGGCTGCGCAAGGCAATGACCGCATTGCAGAGCGCTTCGCGAGGCGGATCGCTTGCCGCCACCACCGGGTCGAGGAGATCCAGCGCACTCGCCAGATCCTCCGGCCGCCCATCCAGCCGGGCGCGGAGCACCAGGGCGGCCGCGACGTCAATCTTGCGCTCGGCAGACGAGGGCTGTTCGGCAAGAGCGGCCTCGAAAAGACGCACGGCGCGATCACGACCTGCCGGGCTCGGCTCGGTGAGCAATGTCCACAGGGCAGTGATGCGCAGGATCGAGGGCGCGGAAGCGGAGCGCGCGAGGCGCTCGACGGCCTGGCCCATTGCAAGCAGGCGTTTTCGCTGCGCACGACCCGGCGCGAAGCGCTCTGGCCGCGGGCCTGGGTCCTCCGCTCCGGGCACCGGACCGCGATCCGGCTGCGAGGCACCCATGCCGCCGAAACAGGCCGGCGATGCGAGTCGAGCTCTGACCACCGCCAGCAGCGCCGCGTCGAGGCGGGTGACCTCGTTGGCAGGCGCATTCCCACCAAAGGCAAGCGTCGCGGCCAGGAAAGATGCGAGTAGAACGAAGTTCAGGGAAGAGCGAGTGCCAGGCTGACGGGGCTTGCTTGCCCCAGGTGGCCGCTGCGAGGTCTGCATGGCGGAAAATGAGACACCGCGTAGCCAGTGACCGCCGGCTACCGGGTTCGCTTTTGTTCAATCCGCGAGAGGCGCCACCTGGCACACCTCTTCGACTAGGCAGAGCGATAGCGATTTTCTATCACGCTCGACCTGCTGAGTCAAGAATTCGCGCATTTGTATTCATCGATAAGTTGATCGAGAACATTCCTTGCCGGCGAGGCGATAGAGTTGCCCCGGTGGCGAGCATGACGCCAACTCCGTGTGCGGGCACCACCGCATAGTTGTCGTAGCGACACGGTGGCCTGGACCCAATGTCCGGAGGGGTGGCAGGTCTTGAGCGTGGTTGTGCGCCAGCCCTCTCAGCTCTGCCAGATGTCCGTAGGCGGTGATCCCGTCGCCCGGCAGGAGTGGCAGCCGAGGTCACGGCCGATGCCAACGGCCACCGCCCGCCGCTTGACGACGCGAAGGGCCGAGCGGGCGGTCAGGGCGCGGCCGTCTCCGGCATCTCTCAAGACGACCGACCAGCTGCACCCAAGCAAGCCCGACTTCGTATTTGCGGGCGCAAACCGCCCGCGCACGCACGCCGACCCGGTCGTGGTGCCCGCTCCGGCCGGCGTCCGCGGCTCGCTCCGGCGGTGATCTTCAGTCTTGTTCAGTGGGCGCCACGGTGAACAGCTCAAGACCACCATTCACGGCGTGCAGTTGCCCGAAGACTTGGGCCCCGAGCCTCGGCCCCAGGACACCTACAAGGTCCGCCAGCGGCGCCTCCCGCACCTTCTCCAAGCTCCCGAAATGGGTCAGCAGCCGCTTCCTCCGGTGCGGCCCGATGCCGGCCAGATCGTCCAGCTTGCTGTGGAGGGTCCGTGCCGAGCGCCGCCGCCGGTGCCTCGACACGGCAAACCTGTGCGCCTCGTCCCGGATCTGCTGCAGAAGGCGCAATCCGGGGTCCTCCCGGCGGAGGGCCAGGGGTTCGGGACGATCCGGGAGGTAGATCTCCTCCTCCCTCTTGGCCAGCGCTGCGATGGGAGTCTCCTCGACGCCCAGCTCTGCCAAGGCCGCCAGGGCGGCGTTGAGCTGACCTCGGCCGCCGTCGATCAGGATCAGGTCCGGCATCTCGCCCAGCTCCTCCAGGCGCCGGCGGTAGCGGCGATCGACGGCCTGGCGCATGGCGGCGAAATCGTCGGGCTGATCCAGACCTCGAATGTTGAAGGTGCGGTAGTCGGACTTTCGCATCTTGCCCTCCTCCCAGACCACCAGCGAGGCCACGGTCTCGCCGCCCTGGAAGTGCGAGATGTCGAAGCCCTCGATGCGGCGGGGCGACTCGAGGAGGCAGAGGTGGGTCTCCAGGGCCGCGGCGCCGGGGGCGATCTCCTGACCTCGGAAGCGCCGGCGATGCGCCATCTCGGCGTTGTGGTGGGCCAGGGCCAGACGCTCGGCCTTGGGGCCCCGCGAGGGCATGCGGACGTAGACCTTCTCCCCCTTGCGCTCGGAGAGCCAGGCGAGCAACGCCTCCTCGCCCTCGATCGGGGCGGGCAGGTGGATCTCCTTGGGGATGAAGGTGGTCCGGTCGTAGATCTGGGGCACGACCTGCGAGAGGAGAAGCTCGGCGGAGATGTTGCCCACCCCCTCCCAGAAGAGCTCCCGGCGGTCGAGCACCTGGCCGCCGCGCATCACCAGCACCACCACCGCGGCGTGGCCGAGGGCGACGTGGACACCGTACACGTCCACGTCCTCGCCGGTGACCGACGAGAGCTTGCGGCGCTCGCCGATGGCCTCGACCTCGCCCAGGGTGTCGCGCAGCTGCGCGGCGCGCTCGTAGTCGGTGGCCTCGGCCGCCTCCCACATCTCGCGCTTCAAGCGGCGCACCAGCACGTCGTTGCGCCCCGCCAGGAAGAGGCGCGCCTGCTGCACGGCCTCGGCGTAGCGCTCGGGGGTGGTCAGCGCGGCGACGCACGGCCCGAGACAGCGGTGCATGTCGTAATAGAGGCACGGGCGCGGCAGCGAGCCGTCCACCTCGATGTGGCAGACCCGGACCAGGAAGAGCTTCTGCACCAGCTTGATGGCCTTGCGCGCCAGGCCGCCGGGCAGGAAGGGCCCGAAGTACTCGGCGCCGTCGTCGCGGATGCGGCGGGTGAAGGCGATGCGCGGGAAGGGCTCCTGGATCGTGAGCTTCAGGTAGGGATAGGTCTTGTCGTCGCGCAGCAGGATGTTGTAGCGCGGCTTGCGGCGCTTGATCCAGTTGTTCTCGAGCAGCAGCGCCTCGGCCGGCGAGTCGGTGACCACGAACTCGACGTCGGCAGCCTCGGACACCATCGCCGCCAGGCGCGGCTCGTGGTCGCGCGACAGGTACGACACCGCGCGCTTGCGCAGCGAGGTGGCCTTGCCGACGTAGAGGACCTTGCCGCCGGCGTCCTTGAAGATGTAGATCCCGGGCCGGTCGGGAAGCTGGCGGATGCGCTCGGCCAGCGTCTCGAGCCGGGACGCCTCCGGCGGCTGGGCCTGCTCCGGCGGCTGGGCAGGCTCCGGCGGCTGGGCAGGCTCCGAGGGTTTGGGCGGCGGCGATGATTCCATGGCGTGGGGTCGCGGCGGTCGCGCCGCCTGCCTTCGGGGCGCGGCTCAGCCGGCGTAGATCTGGATCTCGCGCAGCTCCCGCAGGCGGTCGCGCAGCGCCGCCGCCTCCTCGAACTCGAGGCGCTTGGCAGCCGCGCGCATCTCCTTTTCGAGCCTGGAGATGCGCTCGGCGAGCGGCAGCTCCATGCCCTCCGCGACGTCGAGCAGCGGCGTCGGGCCGACCGAGTAGTAGTCCAGGTTGCTCATCGCCACCAGCGGGCTGTGGATGTCCTTGAGCACGGTGCGCGGCTCGATGCCCATGGCCTGGTTGTAGTCCTGCTGCTTGCGCCGGCGGCGCTCGGTCTCGTCGATCGCCCGCCGCATCGAGTCGGTGAGCTGATCGGCGTAGAACACCACCCGGCCGTTGAGGTTGCGGGCGGCACGGCCGGAGGTCTGGATCAGCGACGTGCCGCTGCGCAGGAAGCCCTCCTTGTCGGCGTCGAGGATGGCCACCAGCGACACTTCGGGCAGGTCAAGTCCCTCGCGGAGGAGGTTGACGCCCACCAGGACGTCGAACCCCCCCTCGCGCAGCTCGCGGAGGATCTGCACGCGCTCGATGGCGTCCAGCTCCGAGTGCAGCCACTTGCAGCGCAGGCCAGCCTCGCGGAGGTAGTTGGACAGGTCCTCCGCCAACCGCTTGGTGAGTGTCGTCACCAGCGTGCGCTCTTTCTTCTCGGTTCGCTTCTCGATCTCGCCGACAAGGAGGGC
>DATKFK010001034.1:0-8372 GCA_035544375.1 Thermoanaerobaculia bacterium | reverse complement strand
CAACTCGTGGCCGGTGCTGGCGGCGGCGGCTCCCAGCGCCGACAGGTCCACCAGCGGCAGCTCGCGGGCGCGGTGGGGCCAGACCACCGGCACCGGCCAGTCCGCCGCAGCCGGGTAGGCCGAGCGCAGGACCTCGTGGCGGCGCACGATCTCGCCAAGGCTGCGGCCGAGCGCCTCCGGATCGAGCCGGCCGGTCAGGCGCAGGGCTCCGGGCAGGTTGTAGGCGGCGCTGCCGGGCTCCAGCTGGTCCAGGAACCAGAGCCGCTCCTGCGGGTAGGAGAGCACCCGCTCCTCGCCGTCAGGCCGTCGCGGGATCGGGTCCGCGGCGGCTCCGGCGGGCGCCGCCCCACTCCCGGTGGTCGCGGCGGTCCCGGCGCTCCCGGCGGTCCCGGCGGTGATCACCGCGATCTCGCGCGCCAGCGCCGCCAGGGTCGGCCGCTCGAACACCCGGCGCATCGGCAGCTCCGCCCCGAACAGCTCCCGCACCCGCAACGACAGCCGGGTCGCCAGCAGCGAGTGGCCGCCGAGAGCGAAGAAATCGTCGTCCGCCCCGATCGTCTCGACTCCCAGGACCTCCGACCAGAGGCCGGCCAGCAGCTCCTCGGCCGGGGTGCGGGGAGGGACCGGGGCGGCACCGGCCACCCATCCTTCCGCTTCCGAGCCAGCCGCCGCCGCCGGCCGGTCCACCCGCTCTGCCGGGCTCGGCAACGCCCGGCGGTCGAGCTTGCCGCTCGGGGTAAGCGGCAGGCGCTCCAGGAACACGAACGCCGCGGGCACCATGGCGTCCGGCAGCTTGGCGGCCAGCGCCCGCCGCAGCTCGGCGATCGAGGGCGCCGCCGCGGGTCCGCCGCCGGCTCCCGGGACCGCGGCGGGGGCACCTCGCGCGACGACCCAGGCCACCAGCCGCTGCTCGCCCGGCGCCTCGGCTCCCGCGCCGCCTGCCGGACGCACCACGGGACGCAGGCCCACCGCCGCCGCCGCCACCGCCGGGTGCGCCGCCAGCACCGCCTCGATCTCGCCCAGCTCGACGCGAACGCCGCGGATCTTCACCTGGTCGTCGCGGCGACCGAGGAAGTCGATGGCGCCGTCGGGCAGGTGGCGCGCCAGGTCGCCGGTCCGGTAGAGCCGCGAACCGGGGATGGCGGCGAACGGGTCGGGCACGAACCTCTGGGCGGTGAGCGCCGCGCGCCCCAGGTAGCCGCGCGCCAGCTGCACGCCGCCGATGTGCAGCTCCCCCGCGACCCCGATCGGCACCTCCTGCCCGTCGCGGTCCAGCAGGCGGATCGAGGTGTTGGCCACCGGCCGGCCGATCGGCACGACTCGCTGGCCGTCCGCATCGCACTCCCAGTGGGTGACGTCCACGGCCGCCTCGGTCGGGCCGTAGAGGTTGTGCAGCGGCGCCGCGAACCGGGCGAAGTACGCTTGCTGCAGTTCCAGGGGCAGCGCCTCGCCGCTCGCCATCACCCGCCGCAGGCGCGGCAGCCGCGGCAGCCGCGGCAGGCCCGGCATGCCCGGCATGCGACGGCGCGCGGGCGGCAGGGCATCGCGGCCGGCCTCCGCGAGGAAGGCGCGCAGCATCGCCGGCACGAAGTGCACGGTGGTGATCCGCTGCCTGTCCAGGGTGTCGAGCAGGTAAGCGCCGTCGCGATGGCCCCCGGGACGGGCCAGCACCAGGCTCGCGCCGGCGATGAGCGGCCAGAACAGCTCCCACACCGAGACGTCGAAGCTGATCGGGGTCTTGTGCAACACCCGGTCGTCCGCCGCCAGCCGGTAGCGCTCCTGCATCCAGAGCAGCCGGTTGACGATGCCGCGATGGGTGTTCATCGTGCCTTTCGGCCGGCCGGTGGAGCCGGAGGTATAGATCACGTACGCCAGGTTCTCGGGCCCGGCGCCGCTCTCGACGCCGGTCGAATCCGGCTCCGGCGCCTCCGGCCGCCGCGGACGGCGCCTCGGCTCGCCGCCTTCGGCCGGCGCCTCGTCGAGGTCGTCGAGATCGTCTAGAGCCATGGTGACCGTGCCGGCCGCCGGCGTGCCCAGCCGCGCCAGCAGCCGGCGCAGCGCCAAGAGCACCCGGGCTCCGGAGTCGTCGAGCATGAAGCGCAGGCGATCGGCCGGGTAGTCAGGATCGAGCGGCAGGTAGGCGCCGCCCGCCTTGAGGATGGCCAGCAGACCCGCCACCATCGCCAGGGAGCGCTCGGCGCAGATCGCCACCACGCTCTCCGGCCCGACGCCCTGCTCCCGCAGCCGGCGCGCCAGGCGGTTGGCGCGGGCGTTCAAGGCGGCGTAGGTGAGGCTCTCGCCGCTGTCGCCGTCGCCGTCGGCGATCGCCGCCACCGCCCCGGGAACCCGGCGCGCCTGGCGCTCGAACAGCTGGTGCAGACAGGGCTCATCGGGACCAAAGGCCAGGCCCGGGCCGGCGCCCACCGCCGCTTCCGGCCGCAAGTTGCCGGCGGTGTCGTTCCATTCCAGCAGCTGCTGCCGTTCGGAGTCGCCTAGCAGCGGCAGCTCGCGGATGCTCCGCGCCGGGTCCGCGGCGGCGGCGGCGGCGAGCGTGCGCAGCTGGGCGAGCATGCGCCCGGCGGTGACGCCGTCGAACAGGTCGCTGCTGAACTGCAGCGAGGCGGTCAGAGCGCCCTCGATCTCGGCGGTGAGCAGGGCCAGGTCCACCTGCGCGCCGCGCCGGGTCAGCGGCACCGGCTCGACCGCCAGGCCGCCCAGCTCCACCCTCGACCCGGCCACGCCAAGCGCCATGGCTCCGATGCCACCCCGAACGCCAGGGCTGTCGATGCCTCCGCTGGACCCGCCGGCTCCGATCGCCTCGGCGGTTCCGGGGGCCCCGCGCCCAGCCCCCGGGGGCCGCTCGCGGTAGAGCACCAGCATCGCCTGGAAGACCGGCGGGCGGCTGGGGTCTCGCTCACCGCCCAGCCGCTCCGCGAGCAGCGGAAAGGGGTAGTCCTGGTGGGCAAAGGCGCCGAGGGCGGTCTCCCGCACCCGGTCGAGCAGCGCCGCGAAGGAGGGGCTCCCCGCCAGGTTGCCGCGCATCACCACCGGGTTCACGAAGTAGCCGATCAGGCTGGCCAGATCGAGCGAGCTTCGCCCGGAGGTGGGGGTGCCCACCCGCACCTCCTCCTGGCCGCTGTAGCGGTGCAGCAGCACCTGGAAGGCGGCCAGCAGCGTCATGAACGGAGTGGCCCCGGCCTGGCGGCCCAGGGCATGCAGCGCAGCCGTCAGCGCGCCGCCCAGCCCCAGCGTCCGCGCGCCGCCGCGGAGGCTCGGCACCGCCGGCCGCGGCCGGTCGGTCGGCAGCTCGAGGGGCGGCGCTCCCGGCGGCAGCGCGGCGCGCCAGTAGGCTTCGAGCCGCTCGCCTTCCGGTCCCGCCAGCCGCTCGGCCTGGCGGCGCACGAAATCGCCATAGGAGACCGCGAGCGGCGGCAGCGAGCGCCCGCCGTAGAGCGCTCCCAGCTCGGCCAGGAGCACCTCCGCCGACCAGAAGTCCACCGCGATGTGGTGCACCGCCATCATCAGGAGGTGCTCCACGCGATCGTCGGAGCCCTCCCGTCCTCCCTGGCCGCGTTCGCGGCGCCGCCAGAGCCCGATTCGCAGCAGGGGGCCGCCGGCGAGATCGAAGGGCCGGTATGCCTCCTCGCTCAGCCGCTCCGCGAGCCGCGCTTCGCTCCAGGTCGTGGCGTCCTCGAAGGTGAAGTCGAACCGGGCTTCCGCCTGCACCGACTGCACGGCCTCCCCGCTGCGGGCATCGCCGGCATCGAAAGTGGTGCGCAGGGCGCCATGGCGCGCCACCAGGGCCGCCACCGCCCGCTTCAGGCGCCGCCGGTCGAGCCGGCCGCGGACGCGCCCCGCGCCGGCGATGATGTAGGCCGGGTTGCCTGGCGCCATCTGGTCGAGGAGCCATAGGGCGCGCTGCCCGGGCGACAGCGGCCCTCGCCCGCGGCCCGGCCCGGCAGTCCCGGCGCCGGCCGCTGCCGGCGGTACCGGCGGCGGTGCCGCCACCGGCGGGGGTGCGATGAGTCGGCGCTCGACCTCTGCCGCCAGCTCCGCCAGGCTGATCCCTTCGAGCAGCGTGGCCAGGGGCACCTGCACACCCAGCTCCGACTCGAGTGCGGCGGCCAACTCTGCCGCGCTCAGCGAATCGATGCCGAGCGAGACCAGCGAGCGCTCCGGCGGCAGCCGCGCACTGTCGATCTCGAGGATGCGCGCCGCCATGTTGCGGAGAGCGTCCTCCCCGGCAACGCGCTCGGCGCCGGCAGCACCGGCTGCGGGGCGGGCCGGCGGTGCGGAGTTGCTGTCTGCCGGGGGTGCCTGATCGATCACGGAGTTGGAGCTTGGCGACTACCGAAATGCAAGTGCGAATGTATCAATACGCATGGATCGGAACGCGGCGCTGCTTTGGCGGCAACCGTCATCCCTAGCCAGCGAAGCGACCCTGCTTGCGATGCGCCGGACATGCGGCAATCGTTGGGCGGCAGGCGTCGGCGCTTTCCGGGGATTCGTCAGATTCCCGCTGGGCCGGCGTTTGCACCTCCCTTTCCGGGTTGCGACGCAGGGCGCCGGGGGGTACACTTCGGCCCGCCGAGAAACCCGGCGCCCCCAACGTCCGGGTTCTCTGACGGCTCGTGCGACGAGCCAGCGTCATTGACCCGCTCCCTCAAGGTATCTGCCGATGACCATCTCTTTCACCGACGACACCTCGCACCTCGCCGAGACCTACGACCGCATCAGCGACTTCCAGTTCGAGGGCGGCAAGCGCCTCGTCGAGCGCCTGAACCTCGAGGCGGGAGCTCGCGTCCTCGACGTGGGCTGCGGCACGGGACGGCTCGCTCGCTGGATCGCCGAGCGCGTGAGTCCCACGGGCACTGTCGTCGGCATCGACCCGTCCGCCGAGCGCATCGCCATCGCGAACGCTCGCGCCGGCGGCATCACCTTCGCGGTGGGTCAGGCCGAGGACCTGGGCGCGTTCGCCTCCGAGAGCTTCGACGCGGTGAGCATGTCGGCGGTCTTTCACTGGGTGTCCGACAAACCGCGGGCGCTCGCCGAGATCCGCCGCGTCCTGCGCCCCGGCGGCCGCCTCGGGGTGACCACGTTTCCGGGCGAGCTGAGCGGCGCGGGTACCGTGCCCGCGGTCCTGGGCCCCGTGCTCGCACGATCGCCCTACGCGGAGCGGGTGGACCGGTCGGGCCCCGGCGCTCTGAGCCGGGACTACACCACCACGCGGTTGATCTCGATGGTGGCCGAGAGTGGCCTCCATCTTGCCGAGTTGCACGTCGCGGCGCGCTCCCGGCATTACGCCACGGGAGCGGACGTGGTCGCGTTCATCGAGTCGAGCGCGTTCGGCAACCTCTCCAAGGCCGTCCCCGAGGAGCTGCGCGAGGCGCTGCGTCTCGACCTGGCCGCCGCCTTCGACGCGCGCAAGGGCCCCGAGGGCATCACGCTTCGGGACTGGGGGACGCTCTTCGTGGCGACGCGGCCCTGAGGGACTTCGCGGCGTCTCCCCGATGCCGTCGTGTCCAGGATCAGGCGTGCGGGACAAGGGAAGCCGGTAGGTCGCACGGCGGCAGGCTTCTGGCGGTCAAGCTCGAAGCCGCGGATAACATCCCGCTCGCGACATCACCTCTTATGTTCGCCTGAGCATAAGAGGTGATGGTCGGAGCTCTCAAAAGGAGAAGGAGACGACGACGATGCCGCCGGTGCGGCTCACGCTCTTGAGCGGCACCGTTGGATTCGTGGTGCCCGGTGCGATATTGGGCAGGGGCTGGTTGGCAGTGACCCCGTCGCCGAGCACCTGGGCCTTCGCATCGAGGATCACGCCGAGGCCGAGAACGCCCACCCACGGTCCATAACCCCACCTGGGACTCTGGTCAGGGGTCTGCGGGTTGCTGGCGGTCTTGCTGTGTTGAAGTTTCGTCTCGCTGCTGCAGTTCTTTGACGATCCGGTATTCGCCTTCGTGGGGTCCCCGTTCGTATCGCAGTTGGGCAGCGCGTCCTTCGCCTCGGGGCAGAAGTCCATGCCCGCACAGAAGAAATGATGCATTCCCGCCGGTCGCACCCTCCGGCAGGGACTTCAACACCTTGGACGGACATCGCGCCGATTTTCCAATCACAGATTGCACCGCCGTGCGGCCTGAGAAGCGAGTGCCGGATCGCGACGAGCTCAACGCCGGCGTCCGCCGTCTGGCGGGACGTTCCTTGTGGTGCTGCGCAACCGGTGCTAAAATCCGACAAACATCAGTTGATTGAAGTATTTACATAAACAGTGCGCGCCGTGTGCGCCCCTGCGAAGGCTCGGCCATGAAGCCATCCCGGAAGGCGACCAGCGACCGGGTCGCCCGATTTGCCTGCTGGAGAGCGCGTGCGCGCCTGATCGTGGTGGCTGTCCTGGCAGCTGCCTGCCAAGGCGCAACCGTGCAGGAAGGCATGACTTGGCTCGACTCAGAGCTTCTGGCGTCCCTGAACGAGGTCCTCTCACCCATCCCCCGCTTCAGCGGCGGCCCGCAGGCAAAGGCGCGATTCCGACCCACTGAGCAGCCCACTTGCCCACCGGCGTTGGCGCAGACCGCCCCGCTGCACGTCGAGGCTCTGCGTCCGAAGCTTGCGCACCTGTCGCGAAGGGTCGCCCGTTTCAGGTACGCGCACGCGCATTCGGCGCCTGCACTGCGGATCGAGGCGCTCTGGACCCTGCTCGGCGATCCCACGCCGCGTGGACGGGACCACGTGGTCAACCTTCTCCAGGATGCGCTTGAGCTCGCGCCCCGCGAAGGGTCACGGCGCAACGATCTGGCGGCGGCTTACCTCGTGCGTGCCAGCCTCGATGGCAGGGCAGACGACCTGCCTCAGGCGCTCGACCTGCTTGACCAGGATCCCGGGCCCCTTCACCTGGCCACGGCCGTTAGAGTCAATCGCGCCTATGCGTTGCAGTGTCTTAGCCTGTGGCGGGAGGCGCAGGAGACGTGGCGGTTCTTGGCGCCAGGCGGAAGCGTGCTGCCAATCCCAAGGCCCACTCCGCAGGCTGCCCCATCAACAACGATTTCGCGGCTTGACGACTTATTGAAAGATCCGCTGGCAGCGCGACGGCGTGGCGAATGGCTTCTCGGAGAATGGGCCCTTCACCACCTGGGGGGCCGCAGCGCACGAGCCGAAGGGGCCCTTGAGGACGCGGAACGAATAGCCGCTCATCTCGAACGCGCGGGTGGCGATGGACTGCTCAGGGCCTCGGTCGCTGTCGTACGCAGCGCCGGTGCGAGCGGCGATCGCGCGAGACTGGCTGCTCTGGCACACGGCCACGCCACGTTCCATTCCATACGCGGCGACGCGATTTACGCCGACTGCCGCCCCGCAGAGCTGCGGTCCGCCGAGGCGCAGCTCGGCGCCGCCGGGAGCCCATTCGTCGGCTGGGTTCAGCTGGACGATGCGGGATGTGCGTATTTCTCCAAGGACTTCTCTCGTGCCACCCGTATCGCAACCGCGGTCGAGGCAAACGCCGGCAGCCGCGGATGGATAGCCTTGCAAGCGCGCAGCGAGTGGCTGCTTGGCCTGCTCAGCATCGTCCGTGCCCGCTTTGTGGAGTCCAGTCGTTACTACTCGCACGCTATCGCTCTCTTCAGCCGCGTCGGAGAGGACTCTCACGTCGCCTATCTTCATTCCTTGAAGGCAAAGGCTTATCAGTATGGCGGCGCTCGTCTCGCGGCATGGCACGAACGACTCGCTGCTCTCACCCAACGGGCAAGGATACAGGACCCCGAGAGGCTGTTCACGATCTACTACGAGGCCGCAGAGGCGATGCAAGCGGACGGCCACCCGGTCGCGGCACTGGCTTTTCTCTCGGAACAGATGCGCGCCGCGATCACCGGCGCGGAGCAGACCGGCAAGACTGACCTGCTGGTCTATACGCTCCTCGCGCGCTCGAGCCTCCTCGATCATATGGGCCGCCGCGCCGAGAGCCTCGACGCCGTTGCCCAGGCTGAAGCAGCCTGGCGCAGGCTCGACAGGAACAACGAGAGCCGCCGCGAGCTAAGAGTCAGGATTGACGTGCAGCAAGCCCTGCTGGACGAAGGCAGCTCCGGCGCCGGCGCGCGCGCCGCACTCGACCGCGCACAGGTTTTCTTCGCCGGTCGCTGGCGCTCCTTGGGCGAGCAGATCGAGGTCCTCCGCCTGCATCAACTGCGGGCGCGGTTCGATGAATCCCGTCGAGACTATGCAGCCGCCCGTAAAGAGCTGCTGCTCGGCGCTGACGAAATCGAGCGCCAGCGCCTGGATTTCGCCAGCATGGAGGATCGCGCCGGGTTCCTATCGCAAAGGCGGGCACTCTTCCTCGACCTGGTGCGCCTGGAGCTCGACAAACTGCATGACCCGCTGAGCGC
>DATKFK010001033.1:0-4407 GCA_035544375.1 Thermoanaerobaculia bacterium | reverse complement strand
CCTCCTCGCCCCGCGGCACGCTGAGGCCGGCGCGCAGGCCGGCCGCCAGCTCGTCGGCGATCCGGTCCTGCAGGGCGAAGATCTCGGAGAACTGGCCGTCGGCCTTGACCGTGCGCAGGACGTTGCCGGTCGCCGCCTCGCCCAGGCGCGCCGTCACCCGCACCGACTCGCCGACGCGCTGGAAGCCGCCGCTCAGGATCCAGCGCGCGCCGAGCTGCTGGCCCACCCGCACCGCCAGCCGCTCGTCGGTTTCTCCGGCCGGCGCGCCCAGGCGGCGCAAGGCCTCCTGGATGCGGTCGTGGCTGACCACCGCGAGGCCCGGAATCTGCTTCATGTCCGCGGTCACCGTCTCCGCCAGGCCGGTGCCGAGCCAGTCGTCTTCGGGATTCCTGGTGATGTTGGCGAAGCCGAGCACGGCGACGCTCGGCGCGGCGACGAGCAGCGGCTTCGGCGCGGCCTCGGCATTGCGCCGCACCGCCTCGAGGTCGCGCAGCATCTCGCCGAGGTCCGCATAGCGCGCGTCGCGGTCCCTGGCCAGCATCCGGCGCAGGATCGGCGCCAATCGTTCGAGACGCGGGTCGCTGCCGGCCGGCAGGGGCGGCGGCTCGCGGTGGAGCAGGCCGTCGAAGACCTCGGCCGCGCTGTCGCCGGCGAACGGCGGATGCCCGGCCAGCAGCTCGTAGAACACGGCGCCGAGGGAGAAGATGTCGCTGCGTGCGTCCACCTCGCGCCCCAGCGCCTGCTCCGGCGACATGTAGAGGACCGTGCCGAGCAGCGCACCCGCGGCGTGCCGGTCGCCGCCGTCGACCCAGGTGAGGGTGGTGGCGTCCTGCGGCGCCAGGCGGCGCGCGAGGCCGAAGTCGAGGACCTTGACGCGCAGGCCCTCGCCGACCATCACGTTGCCGGGCTTGACGTCGCGGTGCACGACGCCGCGCTCGTGCGCCGCCGCGAGCGCTTGGGCGACCTGGCTGACCAGGTCGAGCACGTCGTCGAGGTCGGGCGCCCGGCGCCGTGCGTACTGCGCCAGGGTCTCCCCGGCCACGAACTCCATGGCGATGAAGCTCAGGACGCCCCCGCCGTCGCCGGCGGGAGCCTGGTCGACCTCGTAGATCACCGCGATGTTGGGATGGTTGAGCGCCGAGGCGGCGCGGGCCTCGTACAGCAGGTCGGCGAAAACGCGCTCGTCGCGCTGGCCGCCGCGCAGCATCTTGAGCGCCACCGGGCGGTTCAAGCGGGTGTCTTCGGCGAGGTACACCTCGCCCATGCCGCCCTGCCCCAGATGCTCGAGAATCCGGTAGTGAGAAACCGTAGTGCCGATCATGGCCGCCAGTGGCCGTAGCTTAATGTACTGGGTGCACCAGCAGCCCGCCGCCGGGGAGGCCCACTCCGCGCGCGACCGAGTTGCGCTAGGATATCGCTCCATGCTGAGCGTCAAGGCTGTCCTTTTCGTCACACTTGGCCTGTTTGCCGCGGTCTTCATCGCTGTCTGGGCGGCGAGCGTGCGGCGGGTCCGCCGGTTTGCCGGCCAGCCCGGACCGCAGGCGGAGGGCGAAGAAGGCGAGCGGCATGACCCGGCGCCGGCCCTGGGCCTCATCGGCTTCGTGGTCAATTTCTTCGACACCCTGGGCATCGGCTCGTTCGCGACGACCACCTCCATCTTCAAGCTGCGGCGCCTGGTGCCGGACCGGCTGATCCCCGGCACGCTGAACGTCGGTCTGGCGTTGCCGACCTTCGCCCAGGCCTTGATCTACATCTCGATCGTCCAGGTGGACATGCGCACCCTGGTGCTGATGATCGCCGCGGCGGTCGCCGGCGCCTGGCTGGGAGCAGGCGTCGTCGCCGGCTGGTCGCGCCGCAACGTCCAGATCGGTATGGGCATCGCGCTGCTGTTCGCGGCGGCCCTGATGCTGGGCACCCAGCTCCAGCTCTTCCCTTTGGGCGGGGACGCGCTCGGAGTGCTCGGCGTCCGGATGGCGATCGCGCTCGTCGGCAACTTCGCGCTCGGGGCGCTGATGACGTTGGGAATCGGCCTCTACGCACCCTGCATGATCCTGGTGAGCTTGCTCGGCATGAACCCGAAGGTGGCCTTTCCCATCATGATGGGGTCCTGCGCTTTCCTGATGCCCGTCGGCGGCATCCGCTTCATCCGCAAGCAGAGCTTCGCCCCGCGTGCTTCCCTGTGGCTAACCCTCACAGGGGTGCCCGCCGTGCTCGTGGCTGCCTACCTGGTGAGGTCGCTGCCCCTGGGCGCGGTCCGCTGGCTGGTGGTGGTCGTGGTGATCTATACCGCGGGCGCCATGCTGTGGTCCGCGTGGAGCGAAAGGGCCGGTTCGGTCTCCCCGCCCGCGCCCGCCCTCGATCCCACGGCCCTGCCGTAGCCCGGCGCGGCGCGCTTCGCGCTCCAACGTCTGGTTCTTCCTCCCGGCGCGCCGCGCAGCCGGCCCTCTCCTTTCCCGTCAATCAAGTCAGTGAAGGGCTTTCCTGGCCTCGAGCCGGGGGTGCTAGCATTGAAATATGAGCTCCAAGCGCTTGGCGACCGTGGCCGATCTCCACCTCTTGCCGGATCACCAGAAGGCCGAGCTGGTCGGGGATGACCTGGTGATGATGTCGCCGACCGGCGACCTGCCGAGCAGCGCGGCGGGCGAGATCTTCGTGGCCTTGCGCGACTACGCGCGACGCACGGGCACTGGCCGAGCGTACACGGACAATGCCGCTTTCCTCGTGAGCCTGCCCGGCCGGAGATCGTTCAGCCCGGACGCCGCCTACTACGCTGGCCCGCGGTCCGGCGGAGGCTTCCTCGAAGGGGCGCCACTGCTCGCGGTCGAGGTGCGCAGCGAGAGCGGCTACGGATCGCGGGCCGAGCAGGCGATGGCCGCGAAACGCGCCGACTACTTCGCGGCGGGGACGCTGGTCGTCTGGGACGTGGACGTCCTGCGAGAGGAACGGGTGCTGGTGTATCGCGCCTCCGACCCGGAGCATCCGGCAATCTATCGCCGCGGCGAGACCGCCGAGGCGGAGCCGGCGCTGCCGGGCTGGCGCCTGGCCGTGGACGCCCTTTTCCAGTAATTCACCGCCAGTCCACCGGGTGCCTCATCACCTTTCTGGCATGGCCGGGGGGAGTCGCGTCGCGCCTCTGGCGCCTCCGGCTCACGGCTCGCGCCGGCGCCGTGCTGGACGGCGCCGGCGATGCGGGTCAGCGGGTCACTTGAAGCGGTACACCAGGGTTCCGCGGAAGGAACGGCCGTTCATCCGGTAGTACTGCGCCGGGCCGAGCTCGCTGGCCGCGATCGGCGCGCGGGAGTCGTTCAGGTTCCAGCCGTCGAGGCGCGCCTCCCAACCCGCGAAACGATAGCCCACGCCTGCCGCCCAGGTGGCGTAGGACGCCGCCAGGGCGGTGTTCTCGGGGTCGAGGAAGCGGCTGCCGGTGTAGTTGATGCTTGTCCAGGCGGTGAAGCCCGCCGCCGGCGAATAGATGAAGCCGACCGTCGCGAGGTCGTGCGCGGAAAGCGGCAACCGGTTGCCGGCCAGCTGCTCGAGCACGCCGTCGTTCGACAGCGCCAGGAAGTCGGTGTACTTGGCGTCGTGGTAGCTGTACACCCCTTCCATCCGCACGCCACCGGCCAGGAGGTAGTCGGCCTCGAGCTCCACACCCTTGAAGCGGTCCTTGCCGGCATTCACCAGCTCGGGATTGCCGAAGGCGTCGACCTGGCCCACGACCAGGTTCTTGAAGTCCATCTGGAAGATGCTCATCTCCCAGTCGAAGCGCCCCCCCAGGTGACGCCCCTTGAACCCGACCTCGAAGCTCTGCGAGGTCTCGGGCTTCAGGATCACGCCGTTGACGTCGGGACCGAAATCGAGCGCCGCGGGCTTGAAGGTGTTGCGGTAATCACCGTAAGCCCAGATCGCGCCGTCGGCGCCCTCCCAGGCCAGGTAGCTCAGGCCGGCGGCGCCGCTGCCGCGGGTGACGGTGCGGCTGGCGCTGCCCGGCCCGACGGAGACGTCCTTGGGCTCGACGACGAGCGGTCCACCCGGCACGGCGGCCCCCGATCCGATCGGCCCGATCGGCCTGATCGGCCCGTTCGACGCGGCAACCGCCCCGCTGCCGGCGCCGGACGGCGCCGACGCCGGCACCAGGTTGACCGAGGTGGCGACGAGGCTCTCGTGCGTGTGGTTGAGGCGCGCCCCGACCTGCAGGCGCCAGCGGCGGGTGGGCGTCCATTCGGTCTGCGCGTACAGGCCCGTGAAGCTCCGGGTGTCGTGCAGGTCGGTGGCGCCGAACGGCGAAAAGGTGTTGATGTCCGGCGGGTGGGTGCCGTCGACGTTCTGGAAGTAGTCCCAGTCGTTGGAGGCGTTGTGCGCCTTGCCGTACAGCTCGTCCACGCCGGTGACCAGGCGCAGGGTGCGGTC
>DATKFK010001032.1:0-2457 GCA_035544375.1 Thermoanaerobaculia bacterium | reverse complement strand
GTGTTTGAGGCATGACGCCATCGTCCGCCGCAACCACGATGACCACGATGTCTGTGACCTTGGCGCCACGGGCGCGCATGCGGGTAAACGCTTCATGGCCCGGAGTATCGAGGAAGACGATCTCGCGGCCCGAAGCCGGGGAACCTTCTTTGGTGAAGCGGACCTTGTAGGCGCCGATGTGCTGCGTGATCCCTCCGGCTTCGCCGGCCGCGACGTCGGTTTCGCGAATGGCGTCGAGCAGCGAGGTCTTGCCATGGTCGACGTGGCCCATCACGGTCACGACGGGAGCGCGCGGAACTTCGAGCTCGTCGGAGTTGGGCGCCTCGAGCACTTCCTCGATCGCCTGGTTGGCAAGTTCCTCTTCGTAGCTGATGACGGTGGCGCCAGCGCCGAACTTGGCGGCGACGTCTTTCACCATCTCTGCGTCGAGAGACTGGTTGACGGTCACAAAGATCCCGCGCATCAGGAGCGCAGCGATGAGGTCCTTGGCGCGGATTCCAAGCTTCTCGGCCAGGTCCTTGACGCTGATGCCCTCAGTCACGGTGATTTCGCGGGTAATGGGCAGCGGCTCGGTGGTGAAGTTAGCGCCGACGCCGAAACGCTGCGGCGGCACGAAACCCTTCATCGGGCCTTCTTTGGTCTTGGGGTATTGCTGACGACCACCGCGACCCCTGGCCGCGCTGGCGCGTTGTGCGCGCGGGGCCTCGGTCGGGGCAGTGGGTGCGGCACCGCCGGGGCCGAATCCGCCTGGGCGGGGGCCAAAGCCAGGACGGGGCGGTCCAAAGCCGGGTCGCTGACCGAAGCCGGGTCGGCCGGCCGGTGCGCCGGGCGCGCCGGGGGTGAAGCCGCGTGGATCGGAACGCGTCGGATGCTTGGGCCGCGGACCGCCAGGGAATTGTCCCTGGCCCGGCGCGCCGCCCGGTGCGCGTTGAAAACCGCCGCCCGGGCCGCCCGGAGCGCCCGCGGGCCTGCGGTCAAAAATCGGCCGGCCGCGTTGAATGCCGGCTCCCGCACTGGCCGAAGCACCGGATGGGGGAGCTGCGGCCGCCGGAGCGACCACCGGAGCTTTATAGACCGGCCGTGGGCCTGTCTGGGGCATGACGACCCGCCGCGGCGGAGGCGCGGGCTGTGAAACTGGTTCAGGCTGCGGACGCTCGGCGACCGGCTGAGGTGCTGCCGGCGCAGCTGGCTCGGCAGCGGCAGAGACCGCCGGCACTTCTGCCGGAGCTGGGGTCGGGACCACCGGCAGAGCCTGCTCCTGAACCGGCTGGGCCACCACGGCGGGCGGCGGAGGCGGCGCTTCTACAACCGCCGATGGCGCTGGTGGTGGCGCAACCGAAGCGGCAGGCGTGGGAGCAGCGGGTGTGGCCGCCGCGACGGGGGCCGGAACAGGCGTCGCTGGCGGAGGCACCGCAGGAGGGTGCGCCTGAGGAGCTGACGTAGCGGCCGGTTTGGTCGGGACCTCAACCGCGCGCGGCGGGGCAGCGGGTACTGCCGGCGGCTTGACCACCGTTACCCCACTGGGTGGGACGATGGTGACCGCTGGGCGGGTGGAGGCCACAACGCCTCCCGGCGCCTTGGCAACCACCGGGGTGGCCGGAGGCCGCGACGCGATGGCCGGCGATGCAGGCGGCACAGAAACAATCGGCGGGGCCTGGCGCACCGGCGGAACGATCTTGCGTGGCTCCGGACGTGCCGCTGCCGCGGGCGGGGGCGCAACCGCCACACCAGTTGGAGCGGGTTTCGCCTGAACTGCCGGCGGAGCTGCCGCGGGGGGGCGCACGGGGGCGTGGCTGCGACGCGCCGCGGCCTCATCTTCCTGTTTCTTGGCCAGGATGGCCTTCAGAGCATCACCAGGTTTTGAGATGTGGGAGAGGTCAACCTTGGGCTGAATGGCCTGCTGCCCTCGGGAAGCTGCGGTGTTGCCGTGACCGGCCGCACGGCTGCCGCGCTCAAATTGCGCGCGTACCTTTTCGGCTTCGTCCGCCTCCAGAGAACTGGAGTGCGTCTTGCCTTCACCCAGACCGAGCTCCGCCAATACGTCAAGAATCTGCCGACTCTTGACTTCCATCTCGCGTGCGAGATCGTTGATTCGTACCTTGCTCATCCGCCTCTTTTCAGGTTGTGCTACCCAAAGCCCTAAGTGCTCAGAGTCACCTCATGGCATTGGCTGCTGCTCTCACGTCCATTATCCATTGAGCCGTGAATCTCAATGCGGCGCTTGAAGCGCGTCGCATTCTTCTGCCGACTCATTCTTCGCTGCCTATTTCTTTTTCTTCCGCTTCCAATTCCTGCAAATCATCCTCGTCGGCTGGAGGCACGTTCTCGACTGCCAGCTCGGCGGCGGTGAGATTCTCCGTCTCCGCCTCGGCTTCGGCCAGGGCTTCCGTGCTGTCGCTCGCAGCCTCGAGATCGTCGTTTTCCGCTCCGGCCGAACGCACCAACTCGGCCTCTTCC
>DATKFK010001031.1:0-2346 GCA_035544375.1 Thermoanaerobaculia bacterium | reverse complement strand
TGTAGACCTGCTCGGAGTTGGCCTCCTGGAGGCGGTCGCGGTCCCACTCCCGGAGCGCGGCCGCGGCGCCGTCCTCCTCGTCGGCGCGGGGCTTGTAGGTCGCGACCTCGCGGTTGGTGATCTCGCGGCCGGAGACGGCGCGCACCGCTAGGGTGCAGTCCTGGAAGCTGAACGTCGGGCGGTTCGTCTCGCGGCGGGCCTTCCAGTCGGCCTTGTCCCACTGGTGCTCGCCGCCCTTCAGGAACAGCTCGTTTGACTTGGCGCGGTCCCAGATGGTCTCGATCCACTTGCCGGCGTCGCCGAGGCGGGCTTCGAGGTGGTCGAGAACCTTCTTTTTCGCCGTCTCGGTGAAGTCCTGCGGCTCAGGGGATTGCGGGCCTTCGTAGTCGTCGCCGGCCATCAACTCGCCGCTTCCCGCAGCCAGGCCGGGCGGAGGTGCTCAAGCAGCGTCCGGAGGAGCTTCTTGGCGTGGGCGCCGGTCGCCTCGATCGGGCCGCGCGCGCTGTGCCAGCCGCGGATCTCGCGGCCCGAAAGCCGGAAGCGCATTCGGACGAGGAATTCGCGCTCGTCGAGGTAGCATTCAAGGTCTGGCTGGTGGTCGGTGGTCGGCGCCTGGTGCGCGGCATCGAGCGCGCGGCGCACCGCCAAGTCGATCGCCCGGCGCTCGGCTGACCACCGCGGCAGCGCGGCGTAGGCGCCCACTAGAGGACCCCCGCCGAGGCATACCCCGCCGGCTCGCGCTGCGCCTTCGCCGGCCGCTGCGGCGTCGGCCACGGCAGCGAGCCGACCCGGTCCTCGCTCTCCCACACGAGCCCCCCGGAATCGAGCCCGTGGTCGGTGTCGGGCTGCGGGAAGGGGTCGAACTCCTTGACCTTGAAGTCGGCGACGAGATCCACGCGGTTGCCGTTCTCGTCCTCGCGCAGCATCTCCTTGGGGAAGTAGACCTTCCCGGCGGCGACCGGCGGCTGCCAGCGCTCGTAGGCTCGCGCCATCTTCGACTTCCGGGTGTCGTGGGTCTTGATCGTCTCCATGGCGAAGCCCAGCTCGGCCTCGTATTCGAGCTGGCGCTCGTAGGCTTCCGACTGCGCGAACTCCTCGATCCGCCGGTGGGTCTGCTGGGCGATCGCCTGCCACTTCGCCGACACCTGAAAGATGAGCTGGCAGCGCTTAGCAGGCGGGAGCACGCGGCGCTCAGCGTCGGCCCACAGGTACTCGCGCTCCGGCGTCAGGAGCCACACCCAGATGTAGGTCGGATCCGCTCCGGGGTGGTCGCCGCGCGAGGGGTCGACGCAGATGACGGCCGTCGAGCGGCGGCGGACCCGCGCCAGGTGATCGGCGTCGTAGACCTTGATCAGGTTCCAGTCGAGCCGCGCGCTCTCGCCGGCGAGCGGGTTGCAGGCCATCTGGAGCCCGTAGTCCTTCTTCGCGATCTTGTTGCCGGTCAGCTTCCACTCGCCGGTCTCCTCATCGCGACGGGCGCCGCCGCTGCTGGCGAGCTCGGCCCACAGGGCCTCTGCCGTGAAGCCGTTCGCCGGCGTGCCCCCGAGGGGGCCGGCCAGGGCCTTCCGCGGCTCCTTCCGCGACAGGTCTTCGGCGGGGTAGAGCCAGGTCTTGAGCCCGTATTCGCCCGAGAGCTTCATCATCAGGCCGTTTTGGGCGTAGTAGGTGCCGGTCGTGCGCCGGCGCGGTCGGTCACTGTGCAGGCGCTGCGACGACACCCAGCGCTTCTCGACGGTGGCGAGCACGTCGGCCGACTCGGCGCTGCCCTCGGCCTCGATGTCGTCGTAGTAGCGGCCGTCGGGGTGGGTGCCGGTTGGCAGGCGCTTCTCGAAGGCGTGGAACTCCCAGGACTGCTCGGGGCGCGTCGAGGTGCGCTTGATGCACAGGCCGTCGCGCAAGGACCACTTCGTCGAGGAGGGGCGCTCTTCGGCGTTGCGCCAGAAGCGATCTGGCCAAAGGCCTAACAGCAACTGGTTTTCCTCCAGCTCCTTTTGGATCGCGCCGCCCTTTTTCTGGCACAGCTCGCGGGTGAGCGAGAACCACGTCGAGGCGTCGTTGGGGTCGAGGAGCTTGTGGCGGATGTCGTCGGCGACGAGCTGGGTGGACTTGCCAAAGGTCCGACCGCCGATCAGCACCGCGTTGTCTGCGTCGTCGAACTGGATGCGCCGCGCCAGCTCCAGGTGTTCGGCGAGGTGGAACTGCGCCTCGTTGCGGTAGCTGTTCCACGCCTCGCGGCCCGGCGAGAGGACGAAGAGGAGGAGGAAAAAGCCGTCGCCCGAGGACCACTGCCGCATGAGGTAGCGCCAGGCTTCGAGGCGGCCGGCCAGCCGCTCGGCTTCGAGGCTC
>DATKFK010001030.1:0-2467 GCA_035544375.1 Thermoanaerobaculia bacterium | reverse complement strand
CCTGGCCGGGGAGCTGCCGCTGCGGATGGCCGGCGGCGTGTTGACCGGCGGCGCCGTGAAGCTCACCGCCCCCGGCCAGGAGGCGACGGTGAGCGGCTTCACCTACGACCTCCTTCGCGATACCGGCCGGCTGGACTATCGCCTGGTGTCTCACGACGCCGGCGCGCTCGCGCCGCTGTTCCCGCCCTCGGCTCCCCGCCTGCCGAGCCAGCACTGGACGGGGCCCAGGGAGACCTCCCCGATCTGGCTGCCGAACGCCGGCCACGGCACCGCCGCCGGGGCGGTGACCCTCACCCCCGGCGGCTATTCGGCGCGCTTCGACCTGGACCTCGAGGCGGTGGTGAGCCACAGCCTGGGCTCGGCAGACCGCCTGCACGGCACGCTCACCTGGGAGCCGCTGGCGATCGAGAACCTGCGCCTGGAGGCCACCGCCGGCGCCGGCGCCCTGATCGTCTCTGGCCGCATCCCGCTGGCCAGGGCGGGCCGCGCCGAGCCCGACCAGCCGATCGACCTGGCGGTCGACGCCGCGCAATGGCCGGCCTCCGGCCTGGTGCCCTACCTGCCGGCCTGGTTCCCGGTCGCCGGCCTGCGCGGCGAGGTGTCGGGCCGCCTCGACCTGGGGGGCGACTTCGACCATTTGACCGGCGAGGCCGACGCCGAGCTGGCGGATTTGGTGGTTTCCGGGGTGGCGCTCGGCAAGGCGCGCGGCCAGCTGGCCTGGGACCCGGCGCGCATGACGGTCACCGGCGGCACCATCGAGGCGCCGGCGGGGAAGCTGGCCGCCGCCGGCAGCTTCGACCGCCGGTCTGACGGCATCGATCTCACGCTCGACGGCCCCGACCTGGACCTGGCAGCGGCGCCGCTGGCGGGCCTGCTGCCTGCCGCGGGCCTGTCGGGCCGGGTGTCGCTGATGGCCACGGTGGGCGGCACCCTCGAGCGCCCGCGCGCCCAGGCCAGCCTGCACGGGCGCGACCTCGCCTGGTCCGGCCGCAAGCTCGCGGGCACGCCGCCGGGCGAGGCGCAGGCGGTGGTCGACTGGGACGGGGAGCTGGTGCGCGGCAGCGGCACGTTCGGCAGCCTGCTCGCCTTCGACGGCGGCGGCCGGCTGGACCTGCGGCGGGCGGCGCTGCGGCTGAACCTGCGCTCCGCCAACGTTGCCGGCCTCGTCCAGCTGGCGGCGCCGGATGCGCCGCTGATGGGGGGAAACGGCGAGCAGGGGGCGCCGCCACCGGCGACCGGCGGGGCAGGTGGAACGGCGGCTTTCAGCGGCGCGCTGGCCGGCGCTCTCACCCTGGACGCCGACTTCGAGGCCGGCCGCTACGGCGGCCAGCTGCGGCTCGACGACCTCCGCCTGGCCTACTCGGGCAGGCAGATCGCCAACCGCGAGCCGGTGGTGGTGGACCTCTCCACGCGAGAGCTGCGGGTGCGGTCGTTCTACCTGGGCGAGGCCGGCACCGGCCTCGAGATCTTCGCCACCGGCAGCGTCGGCCTGGCCGCGCCGCGGCCGCTCGACCTGCGCGTGCAGAGCAGCATCTCGGCGTCCTGGGCGAAGCTGTTCGTCCCCGGCCTCGACGTCGCCGGCGACCTCGACCTGCTGGCGGCGGTCAAGGGAACGGCCGCCGACCCGGACCTTTCGGGACAGGCTGTCCTGCACGACGCCCGGCTGATCGTTCCACGGCTGGCGATCTCCATCGAGGGCCTCGAGGGCACGGTCCGCTTCAACCGGGACCGCCTGGTGCTCGACGGCCTCACCGGCCGCGCCGGCGGCGGCACGCTGCGGGCCACCGGCCAGCTGACCCTGCCGGGGGCGGGGCGCGCCCTCAGCTACCGCATCGACATGTCGGCGCAGGGAGTCAGCCTGCCCTACCCGAGCGGCTGGGTCAGCCGCGGCGACGCCGCGCTGGCGCTGGTCGGCACCGGCGGCAGCCGCCAGGTCCAGGGGCTGATCAACCTCAACCGGGCGTTGTACGTCGAGGACCTGCAGGTGGATCCGCTGCAGCTGCTGCTGCGCGGTCTGCAGCGCGAGCGGGTGCAGGTGCTGGCGACCGACGACCTGTTTGCCAGGACGCAGCTCAACCTGTCGATCCAGGGCCCCGGCGCGCTGCGGGTGAGCAACAACGTCGCCGACCTGCACGGCGACATCGAGCTGACGGTGGTGGGCACGGTCGCCGCGCCGGTGCTTTTCGGCACCGTCCAGCTCGAAACCGGCGGCACCCTGCAGTATGCCGACAACAAGTACCAGGTGGACCGCGGCAGCCTGACCTTCGCCAACCCCAACCGCATCGACCCGCTCATCGACCTGGCGCTCAAGACCGACGTCCAAAGCTACACCATCACGCTCAACCTGTCGGGCACCCTCGAACGGCTCAACGCCAAGTTCTCCTCCAACGCCGAGCTTGCCGACATCGACATCATCTCGCTGCTCGCCGGCGGCCAGCGGCCCGAGCTCGGGGCGCCGCCGCCGCCG
>DATKFK010001029.1:0-2916 GCA_035544375.1 Thermoanaerobaculia bacterium | reverse complement strand
GCGGTCGGCAGCTCGGTGCCGGCCTCGCCGCCGGTCGTCACCCTGTGGTTCACGCAGGATCTCGAACCGGCGTTCAGCGGCGTGACGGTGACGAACGAAGCGGGACAGCGGGTCGATCTCGGCAACGCCCAGATCCCGCAGGGCAGCCCGGCCGAGCTGCAGATCGGGCTGAAGCCGCTGCCGCCGGGGACGTACCTCGTCAGCTGGCATGTCGTCTCGGTCGATACCCACCCGACTGAAGGTACCTTCACCTTCGAGGTCGGGCGCGGATGAGCCTCGATCGCGAAGCGAGGAGGCGGCGATGGAAGATTTTCTGATCGCGGTGCGGACCCTCCATTTCGCCGCTGCCATAACCTTGACCGGAGTGTTGGCCTTTGAGCGCCTCGTCGCGGGCCCGGCTTTCCGGCACTCGGGCGGCGTAGCCGCAACCGGGCTGCGCCGGCGGCTCGGGTGGCTAGCGTGGGCGAGTTTGGTGCTGGCGTTGGTTTCGGGCGCCGCCTGGCTTGTTGTGGTGGCGGCGGGCATGAGCGGGAAGCCGCTCAGCGTCGCGCTGACGCAAGGTGCCGTGCCGGTCGTGTTGACCCGTACGCGGTTCGGCGAGGATTGGCTGCTGCGGTTCGCCGTGGCCGTGCTGCTCGGCTTTTGTCTGCTTGGGCAGCGCTGGCGGGCTGGCGGAGCGATCGGCTGGGTGGCGCTCATCCTCGCCGCGCTGATGCTGGGGAGCCTCGCCTGGGCCGCCCACGGCGCGGCGACGCCCGGGCCACCGGGGGATCTGCACCTGACTGCGGACATCTTCCACCTGCTTGGTGCCGGGCTATGGCTGGGGACGCTCCCGCCCTTGATTCTGCTTCTCGCCGAGGCCCGGCGGCCAGGCGATGCCGATTGGGCGGCGGTCGCGCGGACCGCGATCCGGAGCTATTCGAGATTGGCCGTAGCGAGTGTGACGGTTCTGCTCGCCGGTGGCGTGGTCAACACCTGGTTTCTCGCCGGCACCGTCCCGGCCCTGGTCGGGACCGAGTATGGGCATCTGCTCCTCGCCAAGATCGGGCTCTTTATCGCCATGCTGCTGGTTGCCGCGGTCAATCTGCTGCGCCTCGCGCCGCGGCTCGCCGGGGCCGCCGGCGACCGTAATGTCATTTGGCGGACCGTCACCCGCTTGCAGAGCAACGCGCGTATCGAGACGGCGCTCGGGCTCGGCGTCCTCGCCATCGTCGGCGCCCTCGGCACCTTGCCGCCGGGCTTGCACAGCGAACCCGGTTGGCCGTTCCCGTTCCGCCTCGACATCGACGCGCTGACGGTCGGATCGCAAATCCTGCTGGCGATCCTGGCTGTAGCCATTTGCCTTTGCGCGGTTGCCGGCGTAGCCGCAGCTGCGGCCGGACATTATCGGCGAATGGCGTCCTTTGCCGCCTCCCTCGCGCTGTGCTTGGCCGTCGGCTGGATCCCGCTGCGGCGGGCGGTCGAGCGCGCCTATCCCACCAGCTATTACGCCTCCGCCGAGCCCTACGCCACGGCATCCGTCGTCCGCGGGGCCGCCGTGTATGCCGAGAACTGCGCCCTCTGCCACGGCGCAACGGGCCGGGGCGACGGCCCCGCCGCCGCCAGCTTGCCGAGCCGGCCCGCCGACCTGACGGAGCCGCATCTCTTCGCGCACAGCCCGGGTGACCTCTTCTGGTGGGTCAGCCGCGGGATGGACGAAGGCGTGATGCCCGGCTTTGCCGGCGTGCTGAACTCAGACCAGCGTTGGGATGTGATCAATTTCATCCGCGCCCGGGCCGCCGGCGTGCTCGCCAGGGAGATCGGGCCGGAGGTCACCACCGCCGCGGCGCCTGAGGTGCCCGATTTCACTTTGGAAGCCGGCGGGGTGCAACAGACCCTGAGGCAAGTGCTCCAAACCGGGCCGGTGCTGCTCGTGCTGTTCGCGCCGCCCGCTCCGGTCGAGCGCCTGCAGCAGCTGGCGGCGGCACAACCGCGCCTCGGTACAACCGGCCTGCAGGTGCTTGCGGTTGGGGTCGGCACCTCCCCGGACGTAACCTCCGAGAGTAGCCGTGCGGCGCCCTTTGTCGTTGGCGTGTCATCCGAAGCGAGCTCTGCGCTGGCGCTGTTTCGCGCGGCCGAGGATGGCGGCGAGACGGAACTACTACTCGATCGTGCCGGAAACCTCCGCGCCCGCTGGACCAGCGACATGCCGGGAGGTCTCGCTCCGAGCGATGTACTGGTTGCCGATGCCGGGCAGGTCGATCGGATCGCCGCGGCCACACCCAGCCACGCCGGTCACAGCCACTGACGGTCACGATTTTGTTAACTGCATCGTCGCTGTCGCAATAGAGCAAGAATGTTCCCGTCACAGCAAAGTCGTCCAAGAGCGGTTCCGCCGCTGCAGACAATATGGTCATCGCTAAGTTCGATGACCGCACGCTCAGAGGAGGGACGGGGTCATGCAGCCACAATCGATCGTACCAGGAGAGAAGAGCGAGCCAAGGCGCGAAGATAGTTCGGGAATGTTCGGGGATCAGGCGGACCCGTCGGCGGCCGACACGACGCTGGAGTTCGGCCGTTTCCGCATATTGACGCGGCGCCGGCAGTTGCTTGCCGATGGCGTGTCGGTGGAACTGGGCACTCGCGCCTTCGATCTCCTGATGGCTCTCATCGACGCCGATGGGGCTCTTGTTACAAGGGACGAGCTCCTCGCCCTTATTTGGCCGGGCATTTTTGTCGAAGTGGCTAATCTCAAGGTTCAGGTCTCGGTATTGCGCAAGGCTCTCGGGGAGGACCGCGACTTGATCCGGACCGAATTCGGCCGCGGTTATCGTTTCACTGCCGCCGTAAGCTCGGTCGCTGCGATTCCCGAAAATTCGCGTCCGACGCAATGCAAGCACCCGTCGCGTCGGGAGGCGTGCCGCAAACGGGCCGCTC
>DATKFK010001028.1:0-6044 GCA_035544375.1 Thermoanaerobaculia bacterium | reverse complement strand
GCTCCTCGCCGGCGCCCGCAGGGCCCGCAGGGGCCGTCGCGGCCCGCCGCGTGTTCCAGCCGCAGTGGTCGAAGTGCAGATGGGTCAGCAGGACGTGCGTCACCTGCTCGGGCTCGTAGCCGGCCCGGCGGATCGCGTCCGGCAGCCGCACCGCCGCCTCGTCCATGCCGAACATGTCGCGGAAACGCACGTCGTGCTTGTCGCCGATGCCGCTGTCGATCAGCAGCAGCTCGCCGCCGCGGGCCACCAGCAGGCAATTGGTGGCCATGCGGATGCGGTTGCGGTCGTCGGGAGGCTTGACCTTCCCCCACAGGGTGCGCGGCACCACGCCGAACATGGCGCCGCCGTCGAGGCGGAACTCGCCGTCCGAGACCAGCGTCAGCTCGAGGTTCCCCAGCCGCATGGCCGCCAGAGTGTATCCCTCCTGGGTAACGCGTTCCAAGGGCGCGGGCAGGCGTGCTCGCCGGGCGCACGGCGAGCACGGACGGCGAGCTTGGCCGGCGCGCCAAGCAGGTCAGGGAGTAGCAAGTCTACTTGAGCAGTTTATAATGACCCGCGTGTCCCAGGGAAAAGGACGACCGACCTCCGGCGACGACCGCCGGCTGCGCCTCGACCGGTTGGACAGCCTGGCCGCGCTGGCCGGCGGGGTCACCCACGAGCTGAGCAACCTCGCTGCCTCGGTGATGATGTCGGTGCAGCTGCTCGAGCCGTGCTGCAGCGCGGCGGCCGATCGCCTGGTGCTGACCTCGCTCGAGGAGCTGGCGCGGCGGCTGCAACACGCCGGACGCCAGCTGCACTGGCTGGCCCGCGGCGTGGCGGGCGAGCCGACCGTGTTCCAGCCGCAGTACCTGCTCGCCGACCTGCAGAAGCTCGCCCGCGTCGCCTTCCCTGATTCGATCACGGTGATCACCCGCTACCCTCCCGACCTCTGGCCGCTGGCCGGCGATCCGCTCGTCGTCTTCCAGCTCCTCCTCGCCCTCTGTCTCGAGGCACGCACCCACCTGCGCGACGGCGGCACGCTGGTGCTGGCAGCCCACAACGAGGCGCGGGAGGACGGCCGCCGCGTGACCCTCGAAGCCTTCGCCGAGCCGCTCGCCGGCGCGCCGTCCGCGGCGCCGCCGGCGGTGGCCGCGGAGCGCCGTCGATTGGCGGCCGCGGCCAGGCGGGCGGCCACCGCCAGCGGCGGTTTCACCGCCCCGCTCCCCCGCGACGCCGCCGGGTACGGACGGCGGGCCGACCTGCCGGCGGCGGCCATCTCGGACGACGCAAAGCCGGGGCCTCCTGCCTCCGGCTAGCGCCCTGGCGCCACCGCCTGCGGGCGGCCTCAGCTCTCGAGCCCGGCGCGGAAGGCGTAATGCATGATGTCGGCGTTGGTCTTGAGGTTCATCTTCTGCAGCACGCGGCTGCGGTAGGTGCTCACCGTCTTGACGCTCAGGTGGAGCTCGGCGGCGATCTCACCGGTGGTGCGGCCGGCGGCGATCTTGCGCATCACCTCGAACTCCCGGCTCGACAGCAGCTCATGCGGCGGCCGGTCGCCCGGGCTCGAGAGGTCGGTCGCGAGCCGCTCCGCCAGGTTCGTGCTGACGTACTTGCGGCCCGCCGCCACCTTGCGCACCGCCTCGAGCAGCACGTCGGGCGGCACGTCCTTGGTGATGTAGCCGTCGGCGCCCAGCTTGAGGCAGAGCACGGCATACTGGTCCTCGGGGTGCACGGTCAGCATCAGCACCCGCATCCGCGGGTTGCTCCGCTTCAACTCCTGTGCGGTCTCCACGCCTCCCCGGCCCGGCATCGAGACGTCGAGCAGCACCACGTCCGGCTTGGACTGCCGCGCCTTGACCAGCGTCTCCTCGCCGGTCGCGGCCTCGGCCGCCACCTGCATGTCGGGCGCACCTTCGAGCGTCCGCTTCAACCCGATGCGGAAGATCGAGTGATCGTCGGCGATCAGCACCCTGATCATGCGACTTCCTCGGGCGGCCACGGCTGCCGCGACGCCGCGTCCTCCTCGATCAGTCGCCCGCGCACCTCGAGGACTTCGTCCCAGCGGTCCAGGAACAGGTCGAACAGCCGGGGATCGAAGTGCGCGCCGCGGCCCCGCCGCATCGAGTCGCGCGCCGCCTCCGGCGAGAACGCCGGGCGGTAGGGCCGGTCCGTCGTCAACGCATCGAAGACGTCCACGACGCTGCAGATGCGGCCGGGGAGCGGGATCTGCTCGCCGGCCAGCCGCCGCGGGTAGCCCGTGCCGTCCCAGCGCTCGTGATGGGTGAGCGCCACGATCTCTCCCAGCTGCATCAGCTCGGACGGGGAGTCGGCCAGGATGCGGCTGCCGATCAGGGTGTGCGACTCCATGATCTTCTTCTCCTCCTCGTCGAGCGCACCGGGCTTGAACAGGATGGCGTCGGGGATGCCGATCTTGCCGACGTCGTGCATGGTGACCGCATGGCCCAGAACCTCGATCTCGCCCGGGGACATGCGCAGCGCATTCGCAAGCACAGTACTATAGCGGCTGATCCGCAGGATATGGCGAGCGGTGTCCGGATCCTTGAGCTCCGCCGCGAGCACCAGCCGCCTGATCGTGTCGATGTGCGCCGCGTAGGTGCGGCGATTGGCGTCGGCGGTCTCCTCGACGGTGCGGCGCAGCTCCTTGGTGCGGCGCGCCACCCTCTCCTCGAGCTCGGCCTGGCTGCGCTTGAGCGCGTCCT
The DNA here is from genome assembly GCA_035544375.1 of Thermoanaerobaculia bacterium. Taxonomy (GTDB): domain Bacteria; phylum Acidobacteriota; class Thermoanaerobaculia; order Multivoradales; family UBA5704; genus JASLEW01. Next base: position 3,345 of record DATKFK010001028.1, on the reverse strand, counting down.
GGGCTTGCTTCAGCCGCAGCTGCGACGAGATCCTCACCAGCAGCTCGGTCTTGTCCACCGGCTTGGCGATGAAGTCGCTGGCGCCCGCCTGGATCGCCTTGACGCGGTCTTCGCGGCTGTCGAGCACCGTCACCAGGATGATCGGCAGGTCCTGGGTTCGCGGGTCCGCGCGCACCCGCCGCGCCACCTCGTAGCCGTCCAGGCCGGGCATCATCACGTCGAGCAGCACGAGGTCGAAGCCGAGCACCAGCTTGGCCAGCGCCTCGAGGCCGTCGCGCGCGGTCTCCACCTCGTAGCCGAGGGTCCGCACCAGGCCCCCGAGCAGCGCCAGGTTCTGCTCGACGTCGTCGACCACCAGGATCCGCTGCGCCTCGCTCACCCGCCGCCCTCCTCCGGCTCCCGGTCGGGGCCGCGCTCCGGCCCGCGCGGGTCCTCGCCGTTGCCTGCGCCCGGCGGGCCCTCGCCGTTGCCTGCGCCCGGCGGGCCCTCGCGCAAGCCGGGGATCTCGGCGAAAAAGGTGCTGCCGTGGCCCTCGCCGCGGCTTTCCACCCAGGCCCGGCCGCCGTGCAGCGCGAGCAGCCGCCGCACCAGGGCCAGCCCGAGGCCGGTGCCGGAGTAGCGGCGGGTGAGCGAGGGGTCCACCTGCTCGAACATGTGGAAGATGCGCTCGTGGTCCTCCGCCCTGATGCCGATTCCAGAGTCCGAAACCGCCAGCCGCACCTGCGGTTCGCCGGCCGGCGACCGGCCGGGCCACACCCGCAGCTTCACCCACCCTCCGGAGGCGGTGTATTTCACCGCGTTGTCGAGCAGGTTCAGGACGACCTGCTTGAGCCGCACCGGGTCGCCCTCGACCTGCGGCAGGTCGGCGGCCACCTCGACCTCGAGGTTCAGCCCCTTGCGGCGCGCCGCTTCGACCACCGGGCCGGCAAGGTCGCCGAGCAGCGCGCCGAGGTCGAACCTGGACCGCTCGAGGTGCAGGCGCCCGGAGTCGAGCCGGGCGAGATCGAGCAGGTCGTGAAGCAGCCGGCGGAGCTGCTCGCCGGCGCCCAGGATGTGGCCGACCGCCTGCCGCTGCGCCTCGTTGAGCGGTCCGAACTGCCCGTCGAGCAGCAGCTCCGGAAAGCCGATGAGGGAGTTCAGCGGCGTCAGCAGCTCGTGGCTGATGCGCGAGAGCAGGAGGCTCTGAGCCAGGTGAGGCGGCTCGGCCGCCTCCTGATCCTGTTGCCGGGAGGCGAGATCGGCAGCGCCGGCACCGCCAGTGCCGCCTGTAGCAGGGGCGCCGGCGGCGGTTCCGCCGGCCTGGGCGGCGCCGGAGCGCGGATCGTGCTGGTTCGACATCGTTGTCGCCTGGCGTCAGGCGCCGGTGCCGCGAGGCTTCACCGCCCCGCCGGCAAGCAACGCCCGGAAGAGAGTCGTGGCCGCCCGCACACCGCCGGATCACCGGCCCTGGAAAGCCCCGCGTCCGCCGCTCTACCGGATGTGACAAGGATATGCCGAGTGGTCCGCTTGCGCAACTTCTCCTTGCCGGGGCGCGAGCTCGGCGCTCGGACGGGGGCTCAAACCTGCGGCTGGCGCCCGGTTAGAGCCGGTACCTGCGGTGCCGGCGAGGTGGCCATCGAACGGCTACGAGCGAACGGCGGCGACGCTCAGCAGCCCGGCATGGCGATCTCGAACTGCTGTACCTCCAGGCGCGAGAAGTGCTCCGCCTTGGCGTGGATCACCTTGACGATCCGCTTGTGCGGCACGTCGACGATCAGCGCCGGGTCCAGGAAGTCACCGACCAGGGGCGGACGGCCCGAGGTCAGCAGGCCCGGGACAGGCCAGCGCTCGCAGTCGGCGGCGCTCAACTCGGCGGTGCGCAGGAGCACGCAGGGAATCTCCGTCACGCCGGCCGCGAGCAGGCCCGTCGCCGCCCGCCCCGCCCACGACGACGCCGAGTGCCGCGGTGGCGGTCACCGGCACTTCAGCCTGCACGTGAGCGCCATGACCGCCGCTCGTGCCGCCGGCGGCTCCGCCGGAGGCGCCGTCCGCCACGACAAAGATGGCAGCGGCGCGGGCGGGGACGGGATAGGTCTGGAGCGAACCGGTCGGCGAGAACTGCTACAGCGTGCCCGGGACGCAAGTCGGCGGAGCCTGCGCCGAGAGCGCGCCGCCGCCGAGGACCGCCAGCAAGGACAGCGGGAAACGCGCCGCTACGAGGCAGGAATGCATGCCAGCCAGCTCTTCAGCCAGTCTCCGGATGCTGCGCCACCAGCAGCTCGAGGCGCCGCAAGGCGTCGTCGAGACGATTCACCACTGCCGCCGGCGGCGCCGGCGCTTGCTTCGCCGGGGGCGCAGGCAGCCGCCGCGGGCGCGGCGCTGCCGGCTTGCCCAGGTGTGGCAGCCCCACCTGCCGCCAGAGGTCGCGCTCCTCGGCCAGCACGTCCCGCCGCAGGATCACGCCGTGACGGGCGAGCATTGCCGAGATCACGTCGTAATTCTCGAGCAGGTGGCGGCGGGTGGACTGGTAGGCGTGCTCGCAGACGGCGCGCCGCTCCGAGAAGCCGAAGATGTTGGTGAAGGCCATCAGGTAGTCGTCGCGCTCGGGCTCGAGCAGCAGCACGTCGGCGTTGCCGTACTTCGTCGCATAGGCGGCCATGCCGACCTCGAGTCGGGAATGGACGATGGTGCGCAGGGTCTGCGACAGCACGGTCGGCAGGCCGCGCTCGATCAGGTTGCCGCCCTGCATGTAGCCCTGCTCGACGGCGTGCACGGTATCGACCGAGACGATCGGGTTGATGCAGATCACGAGGCCGGCGCCGGCGTCGAGCGCCACCGAGGCGTGCAGGGTCTTGAGCAGGATGCCGTCGACGATGTGGCGGCCCGCGATCTCGACCGGCGGATAGAGCCCGGGCAGCGCCGTGGTGGCCTGCACCGCGAGCGAGATCGGGACGTGGTCCATGCCCGGCTCGCCGAAGCGCACCGCCTGGCCCGAGTCGAGGTCCGCCGCGACGATCACCAGCCGCTTGCCGAGCTTCCGGAAGTCGTCGGTGCGGGACTTCAGCTTGAAGATCTTCTCGACGTAGGCGCGGATCGGCTCGTTGTCGAAGACCGCGACGGGCAATGCCTGCCCCAGGCGCGTCAGGGATTCGACCAGGGTGAGGTCCGCGCGGTGGCGGGAGTAGTCCAGAAGGGCCTCGCCCAGCAGCCGGGGCACCGCGCGCAGGCCGCGGCGCAGCTGGCGCACCGACGGCGTGAGGAAGGTCTCGGGGTGGAAGGGATGCTCGCCGGGCTCGTGGGCGACGATGGCGCGGCACATCTGCGCCGTGGTGAGGTCGTTGGCGAGGCAGGCGGTGATGAAGCCGC
>DATKFK010001027.1:0-6841 GCA_035544375.1 Thermoanaerobaculia bacterium | reverse complement strand
CTTCAACTACCTCGGCCAGCTCGATCAGGCCTTGCCCGCGGGCTCCCGGGTCCGCGCGGCGCGGGAGCACGCCGGAGCCAATGCCGATCCCCGCCAGCTGCGGCCACATGCGCTGGAGGTGAGCGCCAGCATCAGCGGCGGCCAGCTCTCGCTCGCCTGGATCTTCAGCGAGAACCTGCACCACCGCGAGACCATCGAGCGGTTGGCGAAGCGCTGCCTCGAGGAGATGCGGTCGCTCGTCGCCTTTTGCCTGGGCGCCGAGACCCCGGGGTTCACGCCGTCGGACTTCCCGCTGGCCGGCCTCGACCAGACGAGCCTCGATCGGCTGGCGGCGCGGGAAGCCGCGCTCGAGGACGTCTATCCGCTCTCGCCCCTGCAGCAAGGCTTGCTGGTCCATAGCCTGGAGCCCGACGTCGCGGGCGTCTATCAGCAGCAGTTGAGCTGCACCTTGAGCGGCAGCCTCGACGCCGCGGCCTTCGAGCGGGCCTGGCAGAGGGTGGTGGACCGCCAGGCGATCCTGCGCACGGCCTTCCTCTGGGAGGATTTCGCTCAGCCGCTGCAGGTGGTGCGCCGAGGCGTGCAGATCCACCTCGACCGTCTGGATTGGAGCCGGCTGCCGCCGGCCGACCAACGCGCGCGGCTGGCGGTCTTCCTGGACGAGAACGTGCGCCGGTCCCTGCCGCTCGGCAGCGCGCCGCTGATGCGCCTGGCGTTGATCCGCCTCGCGGAGGACGCCCATGTCTTCGTCTGGGTGCACCATCACCTCATCCTCGACGGGTGGTCGGTCGGACGGCTGATCTACGAGGTCTTCGAGCTGTATGGGGCGGAGCGCCGGCAAGAGCGGGCCGGCCTGCCCACGCCGCGGCCGTTCCGCGACTACATCGGCTGGCTGGCGACGCAGGACCGCGCGCGGGCCGAAGCGTTCTGGCGCCGCGAGCTGGCCGGCTTCACCGCCCCCACCCCGCTCGGGACCGGGCCGGCGAGGGCCGAGAGCCGCGCGGACGGCGGCGCCTACCGCGAGTCGAGGTTCGTGCTCGCGCCAGCCTCGACCGCCGCGATCAAGAGCTGGGGCCAGCAGCGGAAGCTGACGCTCGCCACGCTCGTCGAAGGGGCGTGGGCCTTCCTGCTCAGCCTCTACAGCGGCGAGGAGGACGTCGTCTTCGGCGGCGTCTCCGCGGGCCGGCCCCCGGAGCTGCCGGGGATCGAGGAGATGGTCGGCCTCTTCATCACCACGCTCCCGGTGCGGGCGAAGGTCGGCCTGGCGGATCCGCTCGTCCCCTGGCTCGCCGAGCTGCAGCGCGTGCAGGCGGAGTCACGCCAGTACGAGCACAGCCCGCTCGGCCAGATCCAGGCGTGGAGCGAGGTGCCGCCGGGCGTGCCGCTCTTCGAGAGCCTGGTGGTGTTCGAGAACTATCCGGTCACCGAGCTGGTGCAGGGCCAGGGAGCGGCGCACATCGAGGTGCGCGGCTCGGAATTCGTGACCTGGAACCACTATCCCCTGACGCTCGTGGCCGAGCCCGGGGACGGACTCGCGATCGTCGCCTCCTGGGACACGCGGCGGTTCGACGGCACCGAGATCGGCCGCCTGCTCGGCCACCTGGAGGCCCTCCTCCAGGGCTTGCCGGAGCGTACCGGCGAGCGGCAGCATCGCCTCGAGGAGCTCGAGGTCTTGAAGCGAGAGGAGCGGCAGCAGCTGCTCCACGAGTGGGCCCGCGGCGCCGAGACGCCCCGCTCGCTTCCCAGCCTGCCGCGGCTCTTCGCGGAAAGGGCCCGCCGGCAGCCGGAGCGTCCGGCGGTCACGGCGGGTGCCGAAGAGATCTCTTACGGCGAGCTCGACCGGCGGTCGAACCAACTTGCCCGTCATCTCCGCTCGCTCGGCGTCGGGCCGGAGACGCGCGTCGGAGTCTGCCTGCCGCGCACCGTGGAGCTGGTCGTCACGCTGCTCGCCATCTCCAAGGCCGGCGGCGCTTATCTTCCCCTCGAGCCCGGACTGCCGCAGGAGCGCTTGGAGCACATGGTCCGCGACGCCGGGCTCGGGATCGTCGTCACCCGGCCGGGCGCTAGCCGTTCCCGCCTCGCGGCCGGCCGGGTCCTCGATCTCGAGCAGGAGCGGGCCGCGGTCGCCACGGCCGCCGACGAGGCCCTGGCGGAAGAGATCGATCCCGAGACGCTCGCCTACATCCTCTATACCTCGGGTTCGACCGGTGAGCCGAAGGGCGTGATGGTCACCCACCGGGGGCTGAGCAACTACCTGGCCTGGGCGGTTGCGGCTTACGGGCTCGCCCCCGACACCAGGGCGCCGCTGCATTCGCCGCTCGCCTTCGACCTCACGGTGACCTCGCTGTTTGCGCCGCTGGTGGCGGGTGGGAGCATCGACCTGCTGCCCGAAAGCCTGGACCCGGAGGATCTCGCGGGCGTGCTCGAGCGGGGCGGCTATGACCTGATCAAGCTGACCCCTGCCCATCTCGAGCTGCTGCGCCACAGCGCCGGCTCGGAAGCGCCGCCCGCACGGGTGCTGGTGATCGGCGGCGAGGCGCTGTTCGGGGAGAGCCTCGCCGCCTGGCGGAATCGTCACCCGCGGGTCCGGATCGTCAACGAATATGGACCCACCGAGGCCGTGGTTGGCTGTGCGGCCTACGAGGTGCCGGCCGGCAAGCCGGCGGGCGGCCCCGTGCCGATCGGCAAGCCGGTGGCCAACACCTGGATCTTCTTGCTCGACCGTGCGCTGCGGCCGGTGCCCGCCGGCGTCACGGCGGAGCTCTACATCGGCGGCGACGGGGTCGCCCGGGGGTACCTGGGGCGGCCGGAGCTCACCGCCGAGCGCTTCGTGCCGGACCCCTGCTCGGGAGAGCCGGGGGCGCGCCTCTACCGCTCGGGTGACCTGGCGCGCCATCGGCCGGACGGGACCCTGGAGTACCTCGGCCGCCAGGACCACCAGGTGAAAGTCCGCGGCTTCCGCATCGAGCTCGGCGAGATCGAGGCTGCGCTGCGCCGGCTCGAGGCCGTGAAGGAGGCGGTGGTGATGCTGCGCCAGGACGAGGCAGGCAGGGACCGCCTGGTCGCCTACGTCGTCGCCGCCGAGGCGGCGGCTGCCGCGCCGGAGGAGCTGCGAAGCCGTCTGACGGAAACGCTCCCCGACTACATGGTCCCGGCACTCTTCGTGCCGCTCGCGGAGCTGCCGCTCACCGCCAACGGCAAGGTGGACCGCAAGCGCCTCCCGGAGCCCACGGCGGCGCGGCCGGAAGGTGGCAGGGCGGCTCAGACGCCCGCTTCGGACGCCGAGAGAAAGCTGGCGGCCATCTGGTCCGAGGTGCTGGGCGTTCAGCCCATCGGGCTCGACGACAACTTCTTCGCCCTGGGGGGCGATTCGATCCTCGGGTTGCAGATCGCCTCCCGCGCCCGCCGCGCCGGCCTCAAGGTCGCCACCCGGCAGGTGCTCGAGCATCCGACGATCGCGGCGCTCGCCGCGGTGATCGGCGCGGCGGCGTCCGCCGCGCCGGCGGCGGCCCCGTGCGCCGGGCCGGAGCAGGCGGGAGGCGCCGTGGCGCTGACGCCCATCCAGCGCTGGTTCCTGGCTCAGGAGCCGGTGGATCCCCACCACTTCAACCAGTCGCTCTGGCTGGTGGGCGCCGGCCCGCTCGACGGTGCGCTCCTGGCGCGCGCCGCCGGCGAGGTCGCCGGCCACCACGACGCGCTGCGCCTGCGTTTCGTCAAGGAGCCGGCGGGTTGGAGCCAGGTCCTCGCCAAGGCGGGCAGCCGCCCGCCGTTCGCCCGCGTGGACCTTGGAGCCCTGCCCCAAGAACGCCGCGCCGCGGCCCGCGCCGCGTCGGCCTCGCGGCTGCAGGGCGCGCTGGACCTCGCGAAGGGGCCGGTCGCCCGGTTCGTTCTGTTCGAGGAAGAGGGGCCCTCGAGGCTGCTCGTCGTCGCCCATCACCTGGTGATCGACATCCTGTCGTGGGGGACCCTGCGCGCGGACCTGGAGACCGCCTACCTGCAGCTCGCCGCCGGCGACCGCATGGCGCTGCCTCCCGTGGCGACCTCCTTCGAGCGCTGGAGCGGGCGGCTCGCGGAGCACGCCCGGCGCGGCATTCCGGACGCGGAGCGCGACCACTGGCTCGCCCTGGCGCGGTCGAGCTTCAGTGCGCTTGCCGTGGATGGACCCGAGCGCGGAGCCGGCACCGTGGGCGACGCCGAAAGCGTCGGCGTCAGCCTCGACGCGGCGGCGACCCGCATCCTGCTCGCGGAGGCGCCGCGGATCTACCAGGCCGAGATCAACGACATCTTGCTCGCCGGCCTGGTGCAAGCGCTGAGCCCCTGGACACGGCGCCTGCTCGTCGAAGTGGAGAGCCACGGCCGGCTGGAGACATGGGACGACGTCGATGTCTCGCGCACCGTCGGCTGGTTCACGGCCATGTTCCCGCTGGCGCTCGACCTCGCGGGAGCGGCGGAGCCCGCCGCGGCCGTCCGCACGGTGCGCGAGCAGATCCGCGCGGTGCCCTCGGGGGGCATGAGCTGGGGACTGCTGCGCTACCCGCAGGAGGGTACGGAAACCGCCCGGGCGCTTGCGGCCATGGCTGCCCCGCCGGTGCTGTTCAACTACCTCGGCAGGCTGGATCGCGGTCTGCAGGCGGATTCGATGCTGGCCGTGGCCGGCGATCCGGTCGGGGCGACGCGCAGCCCGCGCCAGCGGCGGAGCCATCTGCTGGAGATCAACGGCGCCATCCTCGACGGCAGGCTGGAGCTGCAGTGGACGTTCAACCGCCGGGCGCACCGGCGCGCCACCGTGACGCGATGGGCGGAGAGCTTCGTCGCCGCGCTGCGCGGCCTGGCAGATGACTGCGCCGCCGGTGCGGCGCGCCGCTGCGACGCGGCGGACTTCCCGGCGAGCGGCCTCGATCAGGAGGGGATCGATCGCGTCGTCGCGGCGCTCGCCGCCGAGGGCTCCGGCGGGCCGCCGGAGCTCGTCGATCTGTATCCGCTCTCTCCGGTCCAGGAAGGGATGCTCTACGAGTCGCTGTCGAACCCGGGCGCGGGAGCCCACGTCGAGCAGTGGAGCTGCCAGCTCCCAGGCGAGCTCGACAGGCAAGGCTTCGAGCGCGCCTGGGCGGCGGTTGTCGAGCGGCACGACATCCTGCGCACCGGCTTCCACTGGCAGAGTCTGGATCGTCCTCTGCAGGCGGTTCTCGGCTCCGCGCCGCCCGCCGTCGAGCACCTCGACTGGCGCGACCTGCCGCCGGCGGAGCAGCGCCGGCGCGGGGATCGCCACCTGGCGGTGGACGCCGCCCGCGGCTTCGATCTGTCGCGGCCGCCGCTGCTCCGGTTGGCGCTCGTCCGCCTGGGCAGCGGTGTCTCGCGGCTCCTCTGGACCCATCATCACATCGTGCTCGACGGCTGGTGCCGGGTGCGCTTGCTCGGCGAGGTGCTGCACTGCTACGAGGCGGCGGCCGCCGGCCGGGAGCCCGACCTGCCGCCGAGCCCGCAGTACGGCGCCTACATCGCCTGGCTGATGGGCCGCGACCTCGCCGCGGCGGAGGATTTCTGGCGGGGCTCCTTGAGCGGCTTCACGGCGCCCACGCCGCTTGGCCGCGCGGGGGAGCTCCTCGCCCCGGCCGGGACGCGCCATGGCTGGGTCGAGGTCGATCTCGACGGCGGCGAGACGGAGGGGTTGCGGCAGCTCGCGCAGCGCCTCCAGATCACCCTCAACACCGTGCTCCAGGCGGCCTGGGGCCTCCTCCTGCACCGCTACAGCGGGTGCGCGGACGTCCTCTTCGGCATCACCATCTCCGGCCGCCCCGAGGACGTGGCGTTCGAGGAGACGATCGGCCCCTTCATCAACACACTGCCGGTGCGGCTGCGCATCGCGCCGGAGCGCCCGGCGGCCTCCTGGCTGCAGGAGATCCAGGCCCTCAACCTCGATTTGCGGCAGCACGAGTTCACGCCCGGCAGCAAGCTGAGGGAATGGAGCGCGGTCCCGGCCTCCGAGCCCCTGTACCACAGCATCCTGGTGTTCGAGAACTATCCGCTGCCCAAGGCGGCGCGGACGGGCGCCGTCCTCGTCTTGCCGGCCGTCGACGACGTCGTGGTGGAGGGTGCGCGCACCCAGCACGCGGCGGCACTGCTGGTCCACCCGTCGGCGCGCCTGAACCTCCGGCTGGTCGTCGATCGCGGCCGCCTCGCCGCCGCCGAGGCGCCGCGGATCCTCGCCCACCTGCGGGCGGTGCTGGGGCGTCTCGCCGCGGCTCCCGAGCAGTCGATCGGCGAGCTGCTCGACGGCCTCGGGGCGATCGAGATCCCGGTCTTCGCCGGCCGGCGCGCGACGCCGGCCCGGCCGGCGGCGGCAGCCCAAGATCCACGCACGCCGACCGAGGAGCTCGTCGCCGGAGCCTGGGCGGAGGTGCTCGGCCTGCCGTTCGTGGGTCGCGACGAAAGCTTCTTCTCCCTGGGCGGACACTCCCTGGTCGCCACCCAGATCATCTCCCGGCTGCGCGCCGCCTTCGGGCGGGAGCTGCCGCTGCGCCTGATCTTCGAGACCGGGACCGTCTCCGGGCTCGCCGCGGCGATCGACGCCGAGATCGCACTCCGGCCCGGGGCGCCCGCCGCGCCGCCGATCGCGGCGGTCGGGCGCGAGGGCGAGTCGGAGCTGTCCTTTGCCGAGCAGCGCCTGTGGTTCCTCGACCACCTGGAGCCCGGCCAGGCGGCCTTCAACATCCCGGTCGGCTTTCGCCTGGAAGGCGCTTTACGCGTGCCTTTGCTGGAGCAGGCGCTGGGCGAGATCGTGCGCCGTCACGAGTCGCTGCGCACCAGCTTCCCCACCCTGGAGGGGCGCCCCGTCCGGCGCATC
>DATKFK010001026.1:0-3703 GCA_035544375.1 Thermoanaerobaculia bacterium | reverse complement strand
TCGCAGTTGCGGCACAGGATCAGGTCGAGGTCGTTCCCGGGCAGGTCCGCCAGGAGCCCGCCTGCGCCGAGGAGCTCGCCGACGAAGCTTTTCTGGTCTCCCTGCAGGCGGAACAGCGGCCAGTCCGTGCCGAAGAGGATCTTGTGACTGAGGCCGCGGCGGAAGACGTGGCTGTAGTAGCCGGTTGCCCCCTCGACCGCGAGCTTGCCCTGGAGGCCGCTCAGGTCCATGTGGACGTTGGGCCGGTACTCGCAAAGCATCACCGCCTCTTCAACGTGATGGACGGCGCCGTGCGCCAGGATGAAGTTGACGGTGGGGAACCGCCGCGCCGCCTCGTCGACGTGGAAAGGCGAGCTGAAGGCGAACGACAGGGCCGGCGACGTCGGCCCGGTGTGGAGCAATACCGGCAGACCCCGCTGTGCGCAGATCTCGTACAAGGGAAAGAGGCCCTCGTCGCTGGGGCTGTAACCGCAGGGCGGATAGAGCTTGAGCCCGGCGAAGCCCCATTCGGCCACCGCACGCTCGAACAGCTCGATGCCGTCGCGGCCCCAGCGCGGGTCGACGCCGCCGAACACCACGAAGCGGTCCGGGTGGCGCGCGGCGACGCTCCGATGCGCCACGAAGATCTCCTCGAGCGAGAGCGGAGACTTAAACACCCAGGTGAGATCGGCGATCAGGAGGACCGAGCGCGAGATGCCGGCGGCTGCCATCTCGGCGAGCTGCTGGCTGCCGTCGGGGTCCTGCAGCGAGCCGACCAGGCGGTCGATCAGGCGCGCAGCCGGGATCCCCATGCCGCGGGATGCGAGAGAGGCCGCGAGGTTGTGCGCGACGCCCTCGATGAAGGGAAGGGGAATGTAGTCGAGCGACGCCAGGTGCGTATGGACGTCAAGGAGCGGACGCGAAACCGCTGCCGGCGACGAAGGAAGCATGGCGACCTCGAGGATCCTCGCTCACGAGTGGCTCATGAGCGGCCCCTGACCGCCTCCACCCCGGTCTGGACCAGCTCCTCGACGGTCGCCATCGCGCCCTTTGCCAGCGCGGAGCTCGGCATCTCGACGCCGAACTCCTGCTCGAACTTGAACATCAACATCAGGAGCTGCACGGAATCCAATCCCAGGTCGCGGCGCAGGATCATGGCGGGCCGGATTGCCTGGCGTGCCTTCCGGTCCGATAGGCAGCTGGCCAGGAGCTCATACATCCTGGCTTCCAAGTCCGTGTCTCCCATGATGGCTCCCGCGTCCGAGCAGGTTCTACTCGTCTACTCAATATCTTACTAGCGCTACAGCACCTGTCAATAGCTGCACAAACACACTACAAAGTTAAACGGTCAGTCTCGCGATTGCGCCGTTGCGCCAGGAACGCCGCAGCGCGGCATTGCCGCGGCCCGCTATGTCCTCCCCGGTGGGAATAAGCGCACCGGCCGCCGGTCAAGAAGGATCGAGGCGACGTGCCGCACCGCTTGAGGCGCTGCCCTTCCCTGCCCGGCTATCGCGCGGCCGTCGTCACTTCGGCTGGCTTGTCGATCGCGCTGCCGGGAAAGGCGGGCGACCCTTCTTCAGCGGTGCCAACACCTGGCAGGGTCGCCCGGGAGGTGGCCTCGTGGAGCAGGGTTTTCTTGGCAGTGCGGCGCCCTGGGGCACGGACCTGGTCCTGGTTCTCGAGATCGGCATGGGCGCCGGCCTGCTGATCGGCGCCCTGCTGGCCCGCATGCGGCGCTTCCGCCTTCACGCCTGGTGCCAGTCGGCCGTGGTCCTGGTCAACCTTGCCCTCATCGCGGCGGCCATGGTTCCGTCTTTTCGCCGCTCGCTCATGCCCGCGCTGCCCGGCAAGCTTGGCAAGTCGTACTATGCCCTGGCCGCCGCGCATGCGACGCTTGGAATGGTGGCCGAATGCGCCGGCCTGTACATCCTGGTGGCCGTGGGCACGAAGCTCTTGCCCGAAGGATTCCGCGTCACGCGTCTCAAGCTCTGGATGCGCAGCGTGCTCATCCTGTGGTGGATCGTTCTCGCCCTGGGCGTGGCAACCTACATCCGCTGGTACCGTCCCCATTGGCTGCCCTGAGAGCGCGCTCGGGCAGATTTTCGAGCACCCGCCAGGTCTCCAATACGGACGAGGTGCCGGCGACCATGGCGGACCGATGCAGCTGGCCGCCGCCGCTACTGCGCGGGAGTCAGGACGAAGACTCCGGCACCGAAGGTGCCCAGGTAGACGGTCGGTGGGCTGGTGGCGGGTGAGACCGTCACCGTGGACAAGGCAACGCCGGCAGGGAGGTTCTGGCCGTTCACGGGCTGCCAGGTGGCGGCGCCGTTCGCGGTGACGAAGAGGCCCTGAGCGCTGCTGGCGTAGAGGATGGCCGTGGCGGCGGGGTCGATGGCGAGCGCGTTGATGGCGGCGCCGCGCGGCAGGCCGGTCGAGGAATTGGTCCAGGTGGCGCCGCCGTCGATGCTCCTGAAGACGGGCCGGCGCAGCCCGGGCACGGCCGCGTACAGGGTCGCGGGATGGCTCGGATCGATGACCAGGTCGGCGACCCCTCGAGGCAGCGGCAGCGCCGTCAACTGGGGATGTGCGGCAGTGCTCTTGTAGAGGGTGCCGGCGAGCACATAGACCGTCGTGGGGGTGACGGGATCGAGCCGAAGGTCGCCATACCCCGTCGGGATGCCGCCGCCCTCGACGACACCGGTGGCCAGCTTCAGGTTGGCGATGCGGTTCCAGTGCCGGCCGGCGGTGTTGGTGGTATAGAGCCTCAAGGCGGTACAGACCGGCTCCAAGAACGGCGGCAAGGGATAATGAATGTCCACGTAACGACAGCCCACCTCGGCGAGCCTGCCTGGGCGATGGGGATCGGCGGCGAGGCTGAGCGGCATCTCGGCGAACGGCGGCAGCGGCAGGATCTGCCAGGTGGCACCGTCGTCGTGGCTGACGAAGGCCGGCGGCTCCACGCTGGGGAAGGCGAGCGAATAGAGGGTGCCTGGCTGCGCGTCGAGCGTGAGCCGGAGAGAGGTCGGGACGTACATGGCGCCGCCGAACGTCATGGCGAACGGCGCGAACAAGGCGGTCCAGGCGGCCCCGCCGTCCGGCGAATGATTGAACGTCGAGATGCCCGGGCCGCCTCCTGCATAGTCTCCGTCACTCGCCGCGACGTAGAGAGAGCCTGGCGCGCCGGGACCGATCAGCACCTGGTTGACGATGGCGCTGCTGGGTGCTCGAGAAGGGACCGCGAAGTGGAAGCCGCCATCGGCGCTGCGCAGGACTCCGGCATTCCCCAGCGCATAGACCCGTTCCGGCCTCGCGTCATCCACCGCCAGGGTTCCCTGGCGGTATGGCAACGTGGCGGTCTGCCGCCAACCGGCGCCGGTGCCGACCTCCTGGTAGATCTGCGTCTGCGAGGCGGGATTCGAGAGGTCTCCGACCGCCGCGTAGACGGTGCCCGAGACGCCGACGGCGAGGCTGAGCAGTTTTTCCGGAAGCCCAGGAAGCCCAGCATCGATCGCCGTCCAGGTCGCACCCGCATCGTCGCTGCGCAAGACCCTGGCGTCAGGGGTGACGGAAGCGTCCACAAGTGGGTTATTGGCGAGGAGCAGCGTCGCCGGGTTGGACGGCGCCACGAGCAGAGCGATGGGCTCGTTCTCGGGCGGCAGGTTCGAGAAGGAGAACACCTGGCTCCAATTGGCGCCGCCGTCGGTGCTCTTCAGGACTCCCGGCT
>DATKFK010001025.1:0-4810 GCA_035544375.1 Thermoanaerobaculia bacterium | reverse complement strand
CCTGGCCTTCGGCGGCCCGTTTGCGCCGACCCTGCGCGGACCTCTCGACTACGTCGAGATGTGCAGCGGCTATGCCGGCATCCTCACCCTGGTGCTCGCCGTGGCCGGGGCCCTCGCCTGGCGCGGCCGCATCCTGGCCATCCTCATGGGAGGCTTCGGCGCCCTGCTCGCCGCGCTGAGGGTGTGGCCGCTGTTCCAGCTGCTCAGCGCGGTGCCGCTCCTCGAACAGGCCACGCAGGCGCGCCTGCGCGCCTTCTGGGTGCTGGCCGTGGCCCTGGCCGGCGGCCTGACGCTCGACCGGCTGGCCGCCGCCGGTGCGGCTGGCTACGCCGGCGCGGGCGGCATGACCGGCGTTACCGGCAGGACCGGCGCGACTGGCACCACCGGCAGGATCGGTAGGGACTGTGCGATGGGTGCGGCCGCCGGTGGCAGGATTGCCCTGGCCTGCACGCTGGCGGCCGCGGCGCTGGCGTGCCTGACGCTCCTCCTCACCGGGCCGGCCGCCGGCGCCTGGGAGCATGCATGCTGGGCGCTCGCGCTGGCCGGGCTGGGCGCGGCCGGCGTCACGCTCGCGGTGCCGCGGCTCAGGTCCGCCTTTGCCGTCACGGCGCTGGCCGCGGTCACCGCCGAGCTGTGCGTCCTGGGCGTGCCCTATCACCCGGCGCTCTCGCCCCGCTTCGACCTGGCGCCGCCGCCGGCACTCGCCTTCGTGATCCGCCAGGCCCGCCGGCAGCCGTCCCCCTGCCGCATCCTGGCCGCCGGTTACGACCTGCTGCCCAACCTGCCCGCCGTGTATGGGCTCTGGGACCCGCGTGGCAACGATCCCATGCGCCCGGCCGATTCGCTGCGGCTGCTCGGCGCGCGCCTCGAGCCCGACCGCGAGGTCGGACAGATGCTGCGCGCCGTGCCCGGCTCGTTCGACGGCGGTTTCTACGACTTCCTCTCGGTGCGCTTCCTGCTGGTGCGCCACGGGCGGCTGTTGCCGCCGCCCTGGCGCGCCGTCTTCGACGGGATCGGCGGCGCCGTTTGGGAGAACCCCAAGGCGCTGCCGCTGTTCTTCATGCCGCGCCGCCTCCTGCGCGTCTCCACCCCCGAGGATGCCTGGAACGCCAGCCGGGAGGTCGAGGACTTCTCGGACCTCGGCGTCGCGTACGGCGGCGGCGCCGGCGCCGCCGCTCGCCAGACGGCCGGCCAGGTCCGCGACATCCATCCCCGCAGCAACGGCTTCGCAATGCGGGTGCTCTCCGGCGGCGGCACCGTCGTCTCGAGCGTCAGCTACGACCCGGCCTGGCAGGTCCGGATCGACCACCGCCCGGCCCGCCTCCTCGAGGCCGATTCCGGCTTCCTCGGCTTCGACGTGCCTCCGGGCGATCACCAGGTGAGCCTCGACTACCGGCCGGCAGGTTGGACCTGGGGCCTGGCGCTCTGCGGGCTCGGCGTCGCCGGCGCCGCCGCCGGCGGTCTGCGCGGCGCCGTGCGCCGTAGAGTGGGGGCTCTGAATCCGAGGAGGCTCGCCTTGCGCCCACTGCGTGTTCCCCTGCTACTCGCAATGCTGGTCCTCATACCGGCCGCGTCGTCAGCCCAGCCCGATGAGGGTCACAGCCACGCCCACCCGGCGCGCGTCTCGGCTTGGGTTGTGCCAGGAGTCGATCGACTCCAATCTCGCATCGGCGGAGGCTGCGCGCCGATGGGTTGCGCAGACCCACCCCGGAGCGACCGGCTGAAATAACAACGCATCCCCAGGGGTGTGGGCATGAGTTGTCGCCATCTCGAGAGGCGGCGGACGCGCAGGGGGTCTGGCCGCTGCGGCAGGAGAGGGTGATCTCGATCTCGTCCTTGCCCACGGTCACCCGCTTCACGATGGCCTGGACAATGACGCGCCGGTCCTCGCGGGAGAGGTCTTCCCACCGGCGGTAGAGGTCTTCGGCTTCGGAGACCGCTTCCTCGCGGGAGAGGTGTTGGATCTTCAGGAAATCAATATCGCCTTGGAGCCGGGGGATCTCGGCTTCGAGGACCTCGATCGGCTGGTGGCGCTCCCCCAAGGCCCAGCTAACGTCGCATCAAGAAGTGCAGGTGCTCATTTAAGAACTAGCACCTTGCCGTCAGGCATCCTGGCCGTACCACCTCCGCGCAGGTGCACAATCCCATGCTCTTCCATCACGCCGAAATATAGTTTTGCCATTCCGCGCGCTTGAATCGTCACTCCGTTGAACAGAACCTTCCCAACAGCAGCCCAATTTGCATTCGCAGCTTTTGGTTCGAAGATGAATATTGAGCCATTCTTTGTAGGGAGTGTATAGTTCCCGTTATCGTCAAATCTTCCCGAGAACCCACCTGCTAGGCCCATCGAGCCGTCAGAGCCAATTGATATTACGGAAAGGTAGTAATAATTCTTTCTCCAGCGGCTCCATTGAGGCGGAAGACTGTCAAACGACATCACGAAATCCGGTTTGCTCTTCTGACGTCGCATTTGTTCCATCTGTTCTTCGAGACTCAGGTAAAGCTTTTTGTCTTCAGCCCCACGGTAGTTAGGATATTTTGCTAGAAAGGCCCGCAAGGGGCCAGGGGCCAGAGTGTTCTCGATGGAGTCCCATTCCTTGTCCGCGTTCGATGCCTGCCCTGTGCCGCCGATTGTTACCACATGAGTGCCACCTGGCTCCGCGGTTGGTCGCGTTGAGGAATTGCCCTTGCTTTGTACGGATCGTAGGAGGGCAGCCACACTCACTGACTTAGCCGCCACGAGCGCCGTCACGCCTTGGTTGTTTTTAGCATTCACGTCAGCCCCAGCAGAGAGCAACGCCTTGACGGATTCTAGGTTGCCCGATTGGGCGGCGTACATGAGCGCCGTGTTGCCGGACACGTCCTGCGCGTTCACAACTGCGCCAGAGCCAGCGGCGATCAGCGCCTTGATGCAATCCGCGCAGCCTTTGTTCGCAGCTCCCATGAGCGGTGCCCAGCCAGTATTGTCCTTAGCGTTCACATTCGCCCCCGCTGCGATCAGGACCTTGACTCGGCCCGTGTCGCTCGCAAGTGCAGCTCCTAGCAGCGCAGTTCCGCCGTTGTTGTCCTTCGCATTCACGTCCGCGCGTGCGGCGATGAGAGCCATCGCGCTGCCCATCTCTTGTGCGTACATCAGCGCGGTGTAACCATCATTGTTCTTTGTGTTCACATCCGCTCCTGCGGCGATTAGTGTCTTGATAAAGCCTGTATTACCTTTGTGCGCAGCGGTTATGAGTGCCGTGTTGCCTAGATGTTCCTTCGCGTTCACGTCAGCATGAGCAGCTAGGAGAGCCTTTAGGCAGCTCGCGTTGTCTACGAAAACGGCAAGCACGAGCGCGGTCATGCCTTCGGCATCTTTGGCATTAACGTCCGCTCCGGCCGCGATTAGTGCCTTGACGCGATCCGCTTGGCCGGCGGCAATTGCCGCCAACAGAGCCGAGCCATCGCGCTCTTTTTGTGCTTTCGCTTTCGTTTGAGAGTCGAGAGGCGTTCCCAGGCACGCGAGAAGGGCTGCAGCCCATAGAGCACGTCGGAGGATGGCCGCCGCGCGTTGCCGGCTCGGCAGCGTCATGTCAACAGCTCGCCTGACCGTCAAGGTCTCTAGTAAGTTATGGATTGCTGTTGACACGATGACTCCTCTTCCCCAGGAACGACGGTCGAAAAACGATATGTTTGACTTACCGGGCGGGCGCAGAGAATGGTCGCTGGCCGAACAGTCGCGTGTCAACTGAGAGTTGGCAATATGGCCATACATGAACAGAGACTCACGAGGACGGGGAGCAACGCTGCGGCGACCGAGGCAGAGGCGCTGCCGTCCAGCATGCCCGACTGGCAGGCGGCCGGCGAGCACCTGAAGAAGACCCGCCTCGACCCGCATTCAGCAGAAGGACGCCTCCAGGGAGATCGGCACTCCGGCGCGACCGCGCCGCGCTCGACACGGTGCCGACCTTGAGCCAGGGCCGCAGCTACCTCGACTTGGCTCAGCCCGAGATCTCGCCGCCGCTTCAAAAGGTGCTCATCTGCGGTCCGGGGCACCCGGACGAGGGTAAGGCTGTCCTAAAAATGAGACGGCAAAAGGGCCACGGCAAGATCCAGCTCTTCGGAGCATCGCCGAGCGCACGTGTGGCAGGTTCGTGGTTCGCGCCGGCTGGATTGGGCTTACACTTAGAGCATGAAGATTGAGACCACCGTCTTCCTCTCCGAAGAGCTCGTGGCAGCCCTCGGCAGCCGAGCGCCAGACCCTGAGCACCGTTCTGAGCTGGTAGAGGCAGCCTTGAGAGAGTACTTACCGCTGCTCCACAACCGAGTTCCTTCTCGGGACTTGGAGATCATCAATGCCCATGCGGCTGAGCTAAACGAGGAAGCTGCGGACGTGCTCTCCTACCAGGTCATACCTTGAAACGTGGCGACCTGTACCGAGTCAAGCACCCCACCGCCTCGGACCCACGACGACAGCGTGTGTTTGTGGTCGTCAGCCGACAGGCCCTTATCGATTCATCGTTCTCGACGGTGGTATGTGCCCCGATCTACTCTCGCAGGGATGGCTTGGCGACCCAAATCGACATCGGGACTGAAGAAGGGCTCAAACACGAAAGCAGCCTCCACTGTGACGAGCTGGTTAGCCTTTTAAAGTCGCAGCTCACGAACTACCTGGGCTCGCTCTCGTTCAGCAAGCTTCTTGAACTCGATCGGGCACTTGCCATTGCTCTCGACCTCGGCTACAAGAAAACTGTCGAATTCGCCGAGCGCGTGGCTGGGTTCTTCTTCTGCTCACAACTCCAAGAGCCGAGAAGAATGTCGGAATCGGAAA
>DATKFK010001024.1:0-2257 GCA_035544375.1 Thermoanaerobaculia bacterium | reverse complement strand
ATGCAGCAGGGCCTTCCAGGCCGCCGACAGGCTGACGAACAGGGTTCCGCCCTCGGCGCGTCCGACGGCGGCCAGCGACTCGACCAGCGCGCGCGGCAGCACGACGCCGGCGCTGCCGCCGTTGGCGGTGCGCAGCGGCGGGCGCGGCCGGTCGGTCACCAGGTCGAGCGGCGGCGCGCCGGCGAGGCGCTCGCGCCAGTAGGCGAGCTGGCGTTCGAGCGTCTCGCCGGCGAGCCAGGCGCGCTGCCAGAGCGCGAAGTCGAGGTACTGGATGGGCAGCTCGGGGAGCGGCGGGGGCGAGAGCGGGGAGGCGGCGGAGAGGCCGGCGTAGAGCGCCGCCAGCTCTTCGAGGAAGATGCCGCGCGACCAGCCGTCGTAGACGATGTGGTGCACGTCGACGAAGAAGAGGTGCTCGGACGGTCCGGTGCGGAAGAGCAGGGAGCGCAGCAGCGGACCCGCCGCCAGGTCGAAGGGCCGGCGGGCGTCGGCCACGGCGGCGCGCCGCGCGGCCGGCTCGCGCGCGGCCTCCGGCAGGCCGGTCAGATCGGCCAGCGGCAGCTCGACCCGCGGCCGCTCGGCCACCAGCTGCATCGGCACGCCGTCGATCGCCTTGAACGTGGTGCGCAGCACCTCGTGGCGGTTGGCGATGGCGGCGAGCGTCCGCCGCAGCCGCCCGGCCCGAAGCGGGCCGCGGATGCGGAAGCCCTGGGGGATGTTGTACTCCGGGCTCTCGGGGTCGTACTGGTTGAGGAACCAGAGCCGCTGCTGGGCGAAGGAGAGCGGGAAGAGGCCCCGGGCGCGGCTCGCCCGCGGGATGCCCTGCTGGCGCGGCGCCTCCCGCCGCTGCCGCAGCCGCTCGAAGAGCTGCTCCCGCTTGTCGGGCGGCAGCTCCGCGATCCGCCTCGCCGTCTCCTGCCGGTCGAACGCCTCGCTCATCGGTCCCCCGCGCGGGCCTCAGCCTCGAGCTCCGCCAGCAGCGCGGCCAGCACCGCGCCGTCGGCCTGCTCCAGCTCGCGCCGCACGATCGCCTCGCTCAAGCCCGCCACGGTCGGCGCCGCGAAGATCTCGCGCAGCCCCAGCTCGACGCCGTAGAGCGCCTCGAGGCGCGAGACCACCTGGGTGGCCATCAGGGAGTGGCCGCCGCGATCGAAGAAGTTGTCGTGCACCGAGAGGCCGTCCATCCCCAGCACCTCGGACCAGACCGCGGCCACCTGCCGCTCGACCGGCGTGCGCGGCGCGATCCGCTCGCCGGCCGCCGCGGGTCCGGGAACCGGCGGCGGCAGCGCCCGGCGGTCGATCTTGCCGTTGGGCGTCAGCGGCAGCTCGGGCAGGAGGACGAAGAGCGACGGCACCATGTACTCCGGCAGCTCCTCGCGCAGGGCCGCGCGCAGCGCGCCGGCGCCCGCGGCGTGCCCGGCTGCCGCCACGTAGGCCACCAGCTGGGCGTTGCCCGGGCTCTCCTCGCGCACCACGACCACCGCCTGGCGCACCGCCGGATGGCGAGCGAGCGCCGCCTCGACCTCGCCCGGCTCGACGCGATAGCCGCGCACCTTGACCTGGTGGTCGGCGCGCCCCAGGAACTCGATCTCGCCGCGCGGCAGCCGGCGCGCCAGGTCGCCGCTGCGGTAGAGGCGGGCGCCGGGGGCGCCGAAGGGGTCGGGCACGAAGGCCGCCGCCGTCAGCTCGGGGCGGTGGGCGTAGCCGCGCGCCAGGCCGGCGCCGCCGATGTGGATCTCGCCGGTCGCGCCGAGCGGCACCGGTTCGAGGCCGCCGTCGAGCAGGTGGAGGGCGGTGTTCGCGATCGGGCGGCCGATCGGGACGGTGCCGGCTGCGGGGAGCGCCGGCAGCGCCGCCGCCTGTACCCGGCAGAGCGCCGACCAGATGGTGGTCTCGGTCGGTCCGTAAAGGTTCCAGAGGGCGCCGACCCGGGCGGCGAGCTGGCCCGCGAGGTCGGCCGGCAGGGCTTCGCCGCCGGCCAGCGCCGCCAGACGCGGCTCGCCCGCCCAGCCCGCGGCGAGCAGCATCCTCCAGGTGGCCGGCGTCGCCTGCATCGCCGTCGCTCCCGAGGCGCGCAGCAGCGCCGCGAGCCGCTTGCCGTCGGCCGCCTCGGCGCGGCCGGCGAGGACGATGCGCGCGCCGACGGCGAGCGGCAGGTACAGCTCCAGGCCGGCGATGTCGAACGAGAGGCTGGTGACGGCGAGCAGACGGTCCGACGCCGTGAAGCCGGGCCGCCTCGCCATCGCGGTGAGCAGGTTGA
>DATKFK010001023.1:0-2508 GCA_035544375.1 Thermoanaerobaculia bacterium | reverse complement strand
CCCGCCGGTGGCCTACTTCGTCTACGACCAGGCGACCCTGCCTCCCGCCATGCTGCGCTCGCTGTCTTTCGTGGTTCGTAGCGCCGGACGACCCGTGTCGGCCGGCGCCGTCAAGAGCGCCCTCTGGTCGCTCGATCGCAGCCTTCCGGTTGCGCGCCTGGAATCCATGGACCAGCGGCTGTCGGCGGCGCCGGCCCTGACCCGCCCGCGTTTCAACGCGCTCCTGATGGCGGTCTTCTCCGGGTCTTCATTGCTCCTCGCCGCGATCGGGATCTACGGCATGCTCTCGTATTCGGTTCGCCAGCGGACGCGGGAGATCGGAGTGCGCATGGCGCTTGGCGCCCGGCGCGCCGACCTGCTGGGCATGGTGCTCTGGCGCGGCCTCGCGGTGGCCCTGCCGGGGATCGCCTGCGGCCTCGTGGGCGCCCTGGGGCTGGCGCGTGTCGAGGCCAGCCTGCTCCTCGGCGTCAGCAGTGCCGATCCCTTGACCTTGCTCGCGATCACGCTGCTGCTATCCGCCGTCGCGGCCCTCGCCTGCTACGTTCCGGCGCGCCGCGCGAGCCGTCTGGACCCGGCCGCGGCGCTGCGCGGCCAATGAGCCGCGGATGC
This sequence comes from Thermoanaerobaculia bacterium, assembly GCA_035544375.1. Lineage (GTDB taxonomy): Bacteria > Acidobacteriota > Thermoanaerobaculia > Multivoradales > UBA5704 > JASLEW01. The sequence goes on along the minus strand of DATKFK010001023.1, from coordinate 1,899 downwards.
GGCCGCGGCGACCGTCGAGCTGCACGATGCCCGCATCGCTGCCCTGTGCCCTTGCCATGGCGTGTCCGAGCTAGGGTCGGCCGACCGCGACTTCTCGCGTTTTCCGGAGCTCGCGACGCGCAATCCGCTCGTCCCTTGAGTCAGCATCGAGCCAGCATCCGGAACCGCGGGATCACGCGGCTTCGAGGTAGGGACAGCTGGAGGTGGCGAGGTTGAGCCGCAGGCGGTTGCACTCCACGAAGGTGGGCTCGATTCCCAGTCTCCGCAGGGTCTCGCGGAGCGGCGCGGCCTCGTCCAGCTCGGCTGCAATCCGTCTGGCGAGCGGCTGGCGCGGCTCACCGGGGTAGGGCGAGACCCGCGGCGACCTGGAGTAGCCGGCGTCCGGCAACCTCGTGAAGATCTCCCGCTCGGTCTTGACCCGCACGAAGCGGCGGTCGAGGAACTCCTCGCAGATCTGCCGCTCCGGCTTGCGCGGGCGCGGACAGTCCAGCCGCTGGAGATAGAACCACAGGAGCGGCGAGGACTCGGCCATGAGCAGGTTGGTGATGTGCCAGCGCTCGACGTCGGAGAGCGCCAGGTAGAGAGGGTCGAGATGCTCATCCCCGAACCCGAGGTTCCACTCCGTCTCGCCCTCGCCGCGGCCGCGGGAATCCTGGCAGAAGGTGAGCATCTCGAGATCGCAGCGGCGCGCGGCTTCGGCCAGGGACCCGACGGTGAAGCTGTGCTCGACCGGCTGCAACAGGGTGTCGGCGAACGCGGCGTCCGGCGCCCCGGCGAGCGTCCCCAGGAAAGACGGCATCAGCATGTCGCCCCGCAGGCTCGCGATGAGCCTGCGCGCCACCGGCAGCTCCCGCGCCAGGTCGGGCCGCGACGGATTGCCCAGCAGGCCGCGGACGGCGTTCTGGAAGGCCGAGCTCAGGATGCGATGGTACTGGTTGTAGACCATGAGCTCCAACAGGCCCTCGGGTTTCAGGGCCCCGGCCAACCGGGAGAGCGGCAGGAGGGGATCGGCATTGTGATGGATCACGCCCGTGCAGATGACGTAGTCGAAGCGGCTGGAATACCGGACCTGGTTGATGCTCTCGCGCCGGAGCTCCAAGTTCGCGATCCCAAGGCTCGCGGCGTTTTCGGCACAGGCCGCAAGGGACTCGGCGGAAAGATCGGACCCCAGGACCCGGGCATGAGGGAACCTGAGCGCCGTGAACAGGGCTTGATTGGTGCCGCAGCCTGCGACCCAGATGCGGGCTTCCTCGGGTAGGATCCGCGCGCCCCAGTGACCGATGTCCTGGGCGAGCATCAGCCCGCCGAGGTCGGCGCGCTTCACGCGCTCGAAGTATTGGGGCGGCCATGGATAACGGATCTGGCCATAGAACTCCGCGTTCAGCTCGTCCACGGATTGTTCGCCCGTCGCGTACCTCACGTTCTGAAGCCCCGGTTCCATTCGCTGTCCCCCTGTCCCGCGGACGCCCCTCACTCGGCCCGTAGCGAGCTCAGGGGATTGACCATCAAGACCCCCAGGGCCGGCACCAGGCTGGCGAGGAGGGCGACGGTCAGGATCGACACCGACACCCCGCCATAGATCCAGGGGTCCGCCGGCTGGACACCGTAGAGCAACGACAGCAGGAGGCGCGCGACACCCAGGGCGGCGGCAAGACCGAGGGCCAATCCGACCAGCGCCAGCCGCAACCCCTGCTTCAATGGCAGGAGCATGAGATCGCTCTGCCGAGCCCCGAGGGCGCTCCGGATGCCAAGCTCCCGGCTCCTCTGGGCCATCGCGTGGGAGACGATGCCGAAGAGACCCACGGCGGCGATCAGGGCGCCGCAGACGGCGAAGAGCGAGAAGATCCTGCCCCAGAAACGCGGCAGCCATTCGAGCTCCGCCTGCACCTCGGGCAGGGG
>DATKFK010001022.1:0-2999 GCA_035544375.1 Thermoanaerobaculia bacterium | reverse complement strand
GGCGGTCTCGATGACGTCGACCGCCGGCACCCAGCTGCCCGGCGCGCCGCTTTCGCGCTCCTCGAACTCCGCGGCCACCAGCGCCTGCTCGAACAGGCTGTTGATGCGGTCCTGGATCCGCGTCAGCTCGTCAAGGTAGATCTTGCGGAACGGCCCCATGCGATCGCCTCAACGCTTGTCGTCCACGTCGACGTACTCGGCGTCGATCACCTCGTCCGGCGCGCCGCTCGCGGGCTTCTGCCCCGCACCGCCCGCACTGCCCGCGCCATGGCCCGCCGCCGCCCCGCCGCCCGCGGCCGCCCCGCCACCGCCGGCGCCCGCGGCACCCGCCGCGGCCTGGCCCTGGTAGAGGTGCTCGGCCAGCTTGTGCGAAGCCTGCTCGAGGCGCGAGGTCGCCTGCTTCATCTTGGCGGTGTCCTCGGACTCGAGCGCCTGCTTGGCCTCGGCCAGCGCCTGCTCCAGCTGGCCCTTCTCGTCCGCCCCCAGCTTCTCCTTGTGCTCGTTGTAGGTCTTCTCGGTGTTGTAGACCAGGGCGTCGAGCTGGTTGCGCGTCTCGACCTGCTGGCGGCGCTCCTTGTCCTCGTCGCTGTGCGACTCGGCCTCCTTGACCATGCGCTCGATCTCCGAGTCGCTCAAGCCGGAGGAGGAGGTGATGGTGATCTTCTGCTCCTTGCCGGTGCCCGTGTCCTTGGCCGAGACGTGCACGATGCCGTTGGCATCGATGTCGAACGCCACCTCGATCTGCGGCCGGCCGCGCGGCGCCGCCGGGATGCCGTCGAGATGGAACTTGCCGAGGGTCCGGTTGTGCCGCGCCATCTCGCGCTCGCCCTGCAGCACGTGCACCTCGACCGAGGTCTGGTTGTCGGCGGCGGTCGAGAACACCTCGGTCTTGCGGGCCGGGATGGTGGTGTTGCGATCGATCATCTTGGTGAACACGCCGCCCAGGGTCTCGATGCCCAGCGACAGCGGGGTCACGTCGAGCAGCACCACGTCCTTGACGTCGCCGCGCAGCACGCCGCCCTGGATGGCGGCGCCGATCGCCACCACCTCGTCGGGGTTGACGCCCTTGTGCGGCTCCTTGCCGAAGAAGTCCTTGACCACCTTCTGGATCGCCGGCATGCGGGTCTGGCCGCCCACCAGCACGACCTCGTCGATGTCCTTGGCGCTGACCTTGGCGTCCTCGAGCGCGCGCTTGCAAGGACCCATGGAGCGCTGGACGAGGTCATCGACCAGCTGTTCGAGCTTGCTGCGGGTCAGGCGCAGGTTGAGGTGCTTCGGCCCCGAGGCGTCGGCGGTGATGAACGGCAGGTTGATGTCGGTCTCCATCGCCGAGGAGAGCTCGATCTTGGCCTTCTCGGCGGCTTCCTTGAGGCGCTGCAGGGCCATCGGGTCGGTGCCCAGGTCGATGCCCTGGTCCTTCTTGAACTCCTCGAGCAGCCAGTCGATGACCCGCTGGTCGATGTTGTCGCCGCCCAGGTGGGTATCGCCGTTGGTGGCCTTGACCTCGACCACGCCCTCGCCCACCTCGAGGATCGAGATGTCGAAGGTGCCGCCGCCGAAGTCGTAGACGGCGATCGTCTGGTCCTTCTTCTTGTCCAGGCCGTAGGCCAGGGCTGCCGCCGTCGGCTCGTTGACCAGGCGTTCGACGTTGAGGCCGGCGATCCGGCCGGCGTCCTTCGTCGCCTGGCGCTGCGAGTCGTTGAAGTAGGCAGGGACGGTGATCACCGCCTGGTCCACCTTCTCGCCCAGGTAGTCCTCGGCCGCCTGCTTCAGCTTGCCGAGGATCATCGCCGAGATCTCCGGCGGCGAGTACTTCTTGCCTTCGACGACGATGCGCACGTCACCGTTGTCGGCGCGCTCCACCGTGTAGGGGACCATCTTCATTTCCTCGGTGACTTCCGAGTACTTGCGTCCCATGAAGCGCTTGATCGAAAAGACCGTATTCTTGGGGTTGGTCACGGACTGCCGCTTCGCGACCTGGCCTACCAGGCGCTCGCCGCTCTTGGTGAACGCCACGACCGAAGGCGTGGTGCGGTTGCCCTCGGCGTTCGGGATCACCTTCGCTTCGGTGCCCTCCATGACCGCCACGACGCTGTTGGTCGTGCCCAGGTCGATACCGATGATCTTGCTCACGAGTCCTCCTCCTTGTTTCATCGCCGGGGCCCGAAACCCCGGTCCCGCGTGCCTGGATGGTAAAACCTTAGTGGCGCCGAGTCAACCTTGGCCCACACCCATCTTGACAATCCGGCACGCAGATTTATTCCAACCCGCACCCCCCGCGCGGACCGGAGGGGTCCCTCGGAGGTCAGTCCAGGAGGACGATCGGCGATCCGGTCTGGCTGCTGTTCTGAAGCAGCGAAGGATCGAGGAAGAAGTTGCCCGCGATCGAGGCGCTGGTGTCCGCGCCCGCGAGCGGCTTGCCGGACTCGGTGGCCTGCAGGGTGTAGCTGTCCTCCCGCGGCGAGTAGAGCAGCGGCTCGCCGCCCGGATCGATCAGGTCGGCCGGCGACAGCAGACCCGAGTCGCGCAGCTGGCCGAGCTTGTCCGGGAAGCGATAGTCGCGCATGAAGGCCGTCTTCGCCGCGGCTTCGATCTTGTCGTACAGCGATTCGCGCTGGTTGCGCACAAAGGTGGTGCGCTCGGCTTGCTCCCAGGGAAAGGGCAGCAGCACCGACTCGGGAGCGCGGCGCACCGCCGCGATCAGCGCCAGGGCCGCGGCGACCGCCAGTCCGGCCGCCGCCAGCCGGTGAGCGAGCGGCACCTGCCGCTCGGGCCGCTCGACCTCCATCTGCCGGAACCACTTGGGCAGGACCTTGCCAGGCGCACCCTCCGGCTGGATCCGCCCGTCCACCGCGGCGGGGCGCCGGCCGGGGAGGGGTGAGCCGCCGGCGTCGGTCCGCGGCTGGCCCGACGTTTCGGGGAAGGAGGCAAATCCACCCTGGGACGGCGAGACTCGAGGCCGGCGGGCGGTTGCCGCTGCCGTGTCCGGAGGCACCAGG